>JAUMVS010000074.1 GCA_030530045.1 Phoenicibacter congonensis | reverse complement strand
GACGTTCCGCTTACTCAGGATATTTTTTGAAAGCCGGGTTATCCCGGCTTTTTTTGTATTTCTCTTATTTTTCACATTTCGATTCCCGTGATGTCACATGCACAGCGAGCGGGTGATTTTTGGTGTATTGCGGGTCTTTGGGGTGCGAAAGGCATGCTAAAAGCTGGTAACATTTTCATATCGCACATTTGAACTAGGAGTGGTTATGAAAAAATTGCAGGTGGACAGAGATTTATGCATTGGCTGCTGCAGATGCGTTGATTTTGCAGGTCAGTTCTTCTCTATTAAAGATGGTTTGGCCTATGTTGAGGTTCAGCCAGAAGAGGATGAAGCTGACGACGCCGACATTGCAATTGACAACTGTCCAACAGAAGCGATTGAATGGATTGATTAACCTTTCGGGAGGCATGCGATGAAAAAGTCGAATTATCGTTTTGACAGAGAACAAGCTCACGAGATTATCGTTGAGACTTTCAAAAAGACCTACGAAGATGCTGGCTACACTGGCGATTTTGTAGTTGGGCTTTCTGGAGGAATTGACTCGGCGCTTGTTGCGTATTTCGCAGTGGAGGCATTTGGTAAAAATCGCGTTCACGGAATTATTCTTCCTTCAAACACAACTTCGGAACACTCGATTAATTTGGCTCTGGAACTCGGCCAAAACCTTGGTATTGATGTTCATGGCGTGCCAATTGGCAAGCTGGCCGACGACTTTGTTTCTAACTTTGAGAAGAACTATGAATGCGAGTTAGCGCCACTAACCCGTGGAAACATTTCTGCGCGTCTGCGCATGATGTGCCTCATGACAGCAGCGAACGAGTGGGGCTGGAAGGTGCTAAACACTGGAAATCGCACTGAGGCCATGCTTGGTTACTGCACGCTTCACGGTGACATGGTGGGTGAATATTCCCCAATTGGCGACGTTTTGAAAACTGAGGTTTATCAAATCGCCGAAATGATTAACTTGATTTCTAAATCTCGCGACGGTGTTGAGCTCATTCCGAGTGAGATTATTACTCGTCCTGCGACTGCAGAACTCATGGATGGACAAACCGACGAGCAGGAGATTGGTGCAAGTTATGCCACCATCGACCGCATTTTGTGGGGACGTTTTGCTCAGGACATGACAGTTGATGAATTTGTTGCGTTCGGCTTTGACAAAGACGTTGTCAATTCTGTCTTGGCGCGCGCAGCTGCAAACGCTTTCAAAGCTAAGTTCTACGCGCCACACCCTGTAATCCACCCTGAACTTAACTAGTCAGTAATATCTTTTTGAACTGCCAGGAGCTCCAAATTTGAAGAATTTTCTAAAAGACATCCTTGAGAATAAAGATATTGAGATGACAGGTGCCGACTGGATTGTCGACATCGTCTTGGCTTGTGGCGTCTTTGGAATTGCTCTTGCACAGCTCACTTTGACGGCAGGACTCATGATTCCTGACTCTTTCACGCGACGCATGCTCGGCATTAACGTTGCGACTCCTTCACTTTTTGGAATGTGTGCGATTGGTGCGAGCGCTCTGCCGCTGGTGATTCGCCGCAAATATTCTTGGGTTTCGTTCATATTGTGCCTGGTCACATGGATTGTTTTAAGCACGAAGGCTGACGAAATTTCAGTGTCGATGCTGCCTCTTTTGGTTTCGCTTGTTACGCTGTGTGCACTTCGTCCAATGGAAGATTCTTTCGTGGCAGCATTTCTTTCATTTTTGGCGGTGGGCTTTGTGCCTTCTTTGATTCATCGCTCGGTGCTCTCTAACATCACAGTTCTGCAAAACATCTCGCTTGTTTTTGCAGGTTCTGGCGTTGGCATTGCGTTTAAAACTACGCGTGACCTGGTGAAATCGGCCGAGTTGCGTATTAAGGAAACGGAAGCCGCGGCAAAGGCGAACACCGAAAAACGCCTCGAGGAGGAACGCGTCGCAATTGCTCGTGAACTCCATGACATCACAGCGCACTCGCTTTCCGCAATTTCAATCCAAGCAGCGGCGGCGGAAGCACAGCTTGAAAAGTCGCCTGAAGCTGCGAAGGAAACGATTTCTGGAATCAGAAAAATTGCAAAAGACTCGCTCACTGAAATTCGTCGAATGATTGGTGTGTTGCGTGAGCCGGGAGATTTGGATTCTGGTCCTGAATTGGCCCCATCAATCGGCACCGAGGAACTAAACGACATAAAAGAATATCTGAATAATGCACAAATTGACTGCGATGTGAATTTGCACAATTACAATAGAGAGATGGCTCCAAAGTTTGTTGACCTTGCGATTTTTGGAATTTGCCGCGAGGCGGCGACCAACATTGTGAAGCATGCGAAGGCCAGCTTTGTGCAAATCGATCTTGAGACAATCAAGCCCGATGTTCCGCGAATTATTCGTGGGAAGCAGTGCGGCTGTTACGCGCAGCTTCTTGTTCGCGATAACGGTGTTGGCCTTGGAAAAGACGGCATCGGCAAAACCGAGGGGCATGGCGTTGAGGGAATGCGCGAGCGAGTGGTCGCGCTTGGTGGTGATTTTGATATTTGCAACGCTATGGGCGGTGGAACGCTCATTACTGCAATTTTGCCGCTCGACTATGATGGGGAAAACGAATAGTGATCACAGAAGATTATTTAATGCGAATGTTGCTTGCGTTTTTTCAGGCGCTAATGGAGGCACAATCTCGCACTTTGAATAATAAAGATTATGTTGGTTCTGCCGAATTGCTGGAAAACCTTGTTGGGGAAGCGTCGAACCTCGGACCTGAGATGTTTTTGTCGCTTGCTCCTGAATCTGCTGCATCTCTTCTGCAAACCACAGGTTGTGACCCTCAAGTTACAGAATTTATGGCCCGTAGCTTGATGCAGGCCGCTGAGTACCGCGAAAAAAGCGGCGACGAAGCGACTGCGCAATTGCGTCGCGACCAGGCCAGGGCGATTGCTGTTGCCTACGGCCACGATTTAAGTGTTTCGATGGAAGAATGGATGCATGAACATGACTTCTCAGAGCAGTAGTAATTCTGAAGTTAAAAAAAGTAAGAAGCAAATTAAGAAAGATGAAAGAAAGAGCTGGTCGGAGGAACGACGTCGCCTTCGCACTGTCTCGATATTTAACATCGTTCTTTCGACTTGTTTGATCGCTTTCTTGGGCGTTGTGCTCGCTGCCTTAATGGCGCTGTTTTCTAGTGGTGCAATTTCCCAAGGTCTCGGTCCAACAGAAAACGTTAACATTATCTACTCGGCAGACGAGATTGCTCAAGCGTTTATTTATGCAATCTTTATGCAGGCCGTTCTGTTGCTTGCGGGCATTTTTGGCGTACGTGGCGCGAAAAATCCGAAGAAAATCATGTCGGTTTTCTTCCTCTCGTTTTTCTACAACATTTTCATGTTGTCGGGCTTGGTTAACACTGTTGCAAATGATCAAGACATCACAAGCAACATTTTGAGCATCGTAATGCTTTGCTTGCCGGCCTACATGTGTTATCTCGCATGGCGCATTCGCGTCAACCGCGAGGACTTAGACGGCCAGCTCCCAGGCAACGACGGCGCTGAATATCCTGATGGCTTCAACCCAAAGAAGCTCGGCCTCATGTGGTTTTTGATGGTGATTTTCGCCATCAACATTATCGTCACCGTGCTTTCGCTGACGGTTCTTGTGAAAGGGCAATATGAACTGACCTTCACCCAGCTTCTCGACCTTCTGAATTTGATTTTCGAAGGCGTGCTTTTCTACATGATTTGGAAGCGCTACGCTGTCACTCGCAAAGCTGCCGTGTTCTTCTCGCTGTTCAATATCGTCATCGGCACCGGCTTTAACCTCTACGTCGGCACCTTTAATGCAGAAACCCAGGTTTCGCTTTGCTTCTTTGACCTGTTGATTCTTTTTTACTTCCTGTTCTCAAGACGAGCAGAAGCAATTCTTACTGTTAAGCTCACAAAAGAAGGCGTGATTCGCCACGTTGAAAAAGAGGAAAAATTCTTCAAGCCAAAAACATGGGCATTTTGGCGCAGCATCATTGTTTATTTCTGCATTTTCAGCGTCATGGGTCACTGGATGGAAGCGGGCTACTGCACGTTTATCAAGCTGGGAATTTTGCCGGGAATTTATGACCCAACATCGCAAATTTGGTCGGACTGGCTCTATCCATTCCCAGTCTATGGCATCGGTTTTGTAGCTTGTGCGCTGGCGTTCTATCCAATCAAAAACTGGTTGCAGAAACACATTCACAACAAATGGTCGCCTCTGCTCGTTAGTTTTGTGATCAACGCGCTAGTTTGCACTGGCATCGAGCTCGTTTTGGGTCTCACGCAAAATCAGCCTGTTAACGGCGTTTACCCACTTTGGGATTACAGCAATATGTTCTGCAATTTCATGGGGCAAATTTGTTTGCAGAACGCGCTGGCGTTTGGTTTTGCTGCGACCATCATTACATGGGTGGTCTACCCGTTCCTTGAGCAGCATCGTTTGATGCTCGATAACAACGTATGCAACGTAATCTTCGTTGTTGTCGTCGTGTTCTTTGCGATTTTGATGGGCCTCTATCTCGTAAAACTCACTCTTCCAGAAGCAATTTCAGGCACGCTATCTACCTCTACTGAATAACTCGTAGCGTCTCATCGTCCCTATTTTTTAGGTATTACGAAAGCGACTGGCTTAACTTTCACGCTGATGGTGGTTTCCCGAGGGCGGTGCATCCTTTAGCGTTCCTTGGGAACGCGAAGCGCGTATAGTTCGCGGAGGATGTGCCGGCTCGGAAAACGTAACGGCGCCATTAACAACTGCGCGGCACGCGCTTTCGGTGTCGATTAATCGTCTTTATTGTGCAACTTGCAGGGTGTTTAAGAAATGATTTGGTTTGTAGGTTCATTAGGTTAACTAGCTGGGAAGTTAAGTCAAATATTTTTTTAGAACGCATTAAAGAATTTAGGTACATCAACAAATAAAGCACCATATAAAACGCGTTCTAAAATTGTTTAAACATTGTTAAATTTGTTCTATAATTAGGGCATTGGAGGGATGTTTTGCGGGGGTCGCTATGAAGTCTTCATTCTGGAATCAAAGATCAGCCGATTTAGTGCTCGCTTTTGTGGGTGCTTGCTGGGGTCTTTCCTACATCACAATGAAATTTGTTATGGCTGAAATGACGCCATTTTGGATGGCTTCCTTCCGCTTCCTTTTCGCTTTTTCCCTGGTAGCGCTTGTTTTCTTCAAGAAGCTAAAAGAAACTAACGTTGAGATCATGAAGGCCGCAGCTATTGTTGGCGCCTTTGATGCCCTGATTTTTCTCACGCTTTTGCAAGGCCTCGGCGACACTTCAGTAACCAATGCGGGCTTTTTGTGCTCAACTTCGGTCGTAATCGTCCCAATCATTCACGCGATTATTGTCAAAAAGCTCCCGAGTAAACGTGTAGTTTTTTGTTGCTTGATTGCCATTGTCGGCATTGGATTTATGTCACTTAAAGGTTCGCTCACGTTCTCACCGGAGGATTTATGGTGCCTGGCATGCGCGTTTGCCTATGCCGGTTGGGTTCTTACAACATGTCATTTTGCGAAAAAACTCGATAGTCTGCTCGTGGGAATCTGGCAACTCTTCTTCACATTTGTCTATTTAACAATTTATTCGCTTTTTACCGAGAGTTTTTCTCTCCCTACGTCGAGCATTGGTTGGGTAAATCTATTAATCATGGCATTTTTGTGCACCGGCTTTGGCTTCGTTATGCAAACGGTTGCGCAGCGCTACACTTCACCTGAACACGCGAGCTTGATGTTTTGCCTCGAGCCTGTGTCGGCTTCAATCCTCGGGTTTTTTATTCTCGGCGAGGTTGTTGAACTTCGGGCCTACTTCGGAGCGTTCTTGATTTTGCTCGCTGTTGTTCTTTCGAATCTTAGGAAGCCAGGCGAGAGCACTACAGTTGAGCCTGCCGAGAAGCACGAAATTGCACAAGACACTGCGGCTCATGCAGCAATCAAATAGGCTCCAACCCGGGATTTATTTAGCTTCTTGTCAGTTTTGCTAGTTGTTGTCATTTTTTTCCAGTGCGGGAATAATTGATTGCTGGTTTTGCCGAGTTGTAAAACTCTGTGTCGCCTCGCAGTTGGATTCAATCTGCGGTAATATGTTTTTCTGAAATCACACAATTTAAAATTTGAAGGAGAAATCGCATGATTGATAACGTCAAGTGCGTAGTTTTTGATAACGACGGAACAATCGCTGACACGAGTGATTTGATTGTCCCTTGCATGCATTATGCAACCGAGAAGGTGTTAGGGAAGACTTGGCCTGACGAGTTTTGCTCTTCAATGATTGGAATTCCGCTCGCTGACCAGGCAAAACATTACACCGACAATCCAGAGTTGCAGGACGAGCTTTGCAGAGTCTATCGCGAGCGCAATGAAGAGTTTCATGACTCTTTGATTAAGAAGTTCCCTGGCTGCAAAGAGGCGCTGGCAGAAATGAGCGCAGCAGGCCTCACTTTAGCAGTGGCAACATCAAAGCTTCGCACTGTCTGCAACCGCGGTTTGCAAATTCTCGAGATTAAAGAATACATGAATACAGTGGTCGGCGCGGAAGACACCGAGCGTCATAAGCCATTCGGAGATCCAATTGTCTACACTGCAGAGCAGCTCGGATTTACTGTTGATCAGTGCGCATATGTCGGCGACGCTCCATTTGATATGCGCGCCGCAAAAGATGCACACGTCACTGCAGTTGGTGTGACCTGGGGTTTCTACGACGAGCAAATTTTGATCGACGAGCACGCCGACTACATCTGCCACGACTTCCGCGAACTCGCCAACCTCTTCCTCTAACCCCGCTACCTAAAGGAGAAGCAAAATTCCAAAGTTTGCTTCCCGAATACAACCAAATAAAACCAACCTAAAAGGAGCCCCGGCTCCTTTTTCTTTTTTAACCCCATCTCTTTTACCAGCAAGAGCTAGCTTTTTGCCCCTTGCACAACGGGGACGATGAGTTATTTTTGTTCCGCTTCTCTTACGAGAAGCGGGAACCTCGACGCTGCAAACGAACCTGGACTGCATCTTTGGCCTGCAAAAGAATTCCGCAGCCCCAAGGCTAGCGAAATTCTTTTTCGACCAAATCTGCTAGCCCAGTTTCGTTTTCGCTCACGTTT
>JAUMVS010000073.1 GCA_030530045.1 Phoenicibacter congonensis | reverse complement strand
CAGGTATCAAGATGAAGACTGGCCGTGCGTTCGTGCAGGCGACTTATGAGAGCGAAGCTCTCATCCGGAGCCAAGCGAATGCACGGGAGTCTTCAATCGCAGTCGACTCATCGTCCCCATTTACCAGCTAACAAAAACGGCATCTGACCAGGTGACTTTCTGCTTGCAAAGAACTCATCGTCCCCAATGAGCACAATGAGCATTGCAACAGTGAGTCATAAATCGCAGGAACAAAGAGCGTGAGCGAAAACGAAACTGGGCTAGCAGATTTGCTCGAAAAAGAATTTCGCTAGCCTTTGCGCTGCGGAATTCTTTTGCAGGGCAAAGATGCAGTCCAGGTTCGTTTGCAGCGTTGAGGTTCCCGCTTCTCGCCAGAGAAGCGGAACGAAAAGCACTCATCGTCCCCGTTGTGCAACCTGCAAAGAACTCATCGTCCCCGTTGCGCGGTCCCCGTTGAGCGAGGGAAAATTATTGGGGTTGGTGAGCAGGGGTTGCTGAGGCGGTGGACTGTTTGAGCTTGAGGTCGGCGGAACGCACGATGAATGAGCAAACGACGCCAATAAATGCGATGCCAGCCATGAGAAGCATTACGTGTGGAAGGCCGATTGCGTCACCCACGGCTCCGAGCATTGGCTCGAAAATTCCGCCAACTGAAACGACAAGGCCGTAGGAAATTCCTGAAGCCGTGCCAAGGTGGCGTGGCAGGTAGGACATTCCGAGTGCCACTTGGCTTGGATAGAAAAGGTCGGTCGTTATGCTCAAAATGATTACGAGGAAGCATGCAACAATTACAGAACGTGTGAGCGCAAACGCGACAAGACCCACGACTGTGACCGCAAAGCATGTGATCGTCGTTTTGTGGACGCCGACTCGCTCTGTCGTTTTTCCGCTCAGGAAAGTAGCAGCCGCACCCGCAACGCTGTAGAGGCAAAGTGCCATAGATCCGATTGCTTCTGTTTGACCAAGAACGCCAACGAAGAAAAGCGGAATGAACGCGAGAAGGCCATATTGCAAAATTGCGCGAGAGCCCAGCGTGAGCATCGTGATCCAGAAGTTTTTCCAATGCTCTGGCTCGTGAAGTTTTGCCTCAGGAACAACATCGGATGCCTTGCCGAGACGCTTAAAGCGGCCGTTAAACGAAAGAAGAACAACCGAGCAAATTGTTGCAGGAACCAAGAAAATGAGCGTGCCTGCCATCGCGAAATTTGAAAGGAAAATTGCCGCGAGGAAAGGTCCTGCGAAAAAGCCGATGTTTCCACCAACTGCAAAAATGCTCATGCCGTTGCTTTTGCGAACGCCAGCCGCGAGGTTTGAAATGCGGCCACCTTCCGGGTGAAACATTGCGTTACCCGTGCCAGCAATCATCGCCGCGAGACACACGATTCCATAACTTGGCGCAAAACCAATGAGGCAAATTCCGCTGCCCGCGAGAAAAACGCCGAGTGCCATAAACCAAGGGCATGGGCGTTTGTCGCCAATCCAGCCGAAAAGCGGCTGAATGACGGCCGAGCAAATGTTCGAGAAGAAAATCAAAAGCGAGACTTCGGTGTAGGTGTAGCCGTTATACATCATCAAAAACGGCAAGCAAGCCGAAAGCGCACCCTGGTTGAGATCGCAGCAAATGTGCCCCACCATCGCTAAAACGTTTGAAACTTTATCGCCCTGCTCGTTGCCCACTTTTCACCTTTTTGTCGCTATCTTTGGTCGTGTTCGGTGGCAGAAATTTTATTCCGCCAAATTTTGTGCCAACGCATTGTAACGCTAATTTCTTGCAAATAATTCGCATTGTGCGTCGACGTTTTCCTAAAATAAACTTTGGTGAAATCAATTATTAAGGAGCAAAAATGCGAGAAGACGCAACTCTTGAGGAAGTGCAGAAAAAGTTCGCGAACGACCACTTCGCAAGCGACGTTGTGGGCGTGCGAATTGTTGAGGCGAGCAAGGGTCACGCGATTTGCGAGCTTGATGTGGAAGACCGCCTGCGCAATGAAAAGGGCGGCATCATGGGCGGCGCGATTTTTACGCTGGCCGATTTCGCAATTGTAGCGGCTTCGGCAATTGGGCAGGAAGCAAGCGTTTCTGTGAATATCAACATCGAGTTTATGTCGGCGACAAAAGGCGACAAATTGATTGCGGAAGCTAGCGTCGATAAAGAGGGCCGCCACCTCGCGTTTTACAACTGCTTCGTGAAAGACTCGCTCGGCCGACCAATCGCCAGAGTAACGGCCACTGTCATGCACGTCGCATAAATTCCCCAACGCTTTCAAATTTAATTGTGAACATGCGCCCTGCTGGTGCGATAATGTAGAGCCTAGCGGGACTTCTGTATCCAAAACAGCATTTTTGCGAACGTTTAAAGAATGCCTACATATATATGTAGGCAACCTCAGCGCAATTTTGCTCTTTCGGTGTGCACTTTTCCGCTTCATTATTGTTTGACGAAGGCGGAAGACCAGGCGGTTTTTCGTCAAAATGAAAGTTAGGGGGACTCGTGTTCTACGACGAAAAAATCGAAACGATGCCACGCGAAGAACTTCGCAAGCTTCAGCTCGAGAGGATGAAATGGTGTGTTCAATATGCCTACGACAACGTGCCTTTTTATCAAAAGTCATTTAAAAACGCAGGCGTCGAGCCAGGCGACCTGCAAAGCCTAGAGGACATCATGAAGTTTCCTTTTATACTCAAGCAGGACATGCGCGACAACTACCCTGACGGACTTTTCGCAGTTCCACGCAGCGAAGTTGCGCGAATTCACGCTTCATCGGGCACGACTGGCCAAGCAACAGTTGTCGGAAGCACCGCCGAGGACCTCAAAAACTGGGGCGAGTGCTTTGCTCGCGGAATTGGCATGGTCGGCGGCTCGAAGGACTCAACGATACAGGTCAGCTATGGCTATGGCCTGTTCACCGGCGGTCTTGGCGCTCACTGCGGCGGCGAAACAGTCGGCTGCGCCGTCATCCCAACATCTTCTGGCAACACAAAACGCCAGATCCAAATGATGAAAGACCTCGGCACAAACATTTTGTGTTGCACACCTTCCTACGCTCTTCTCATTGCCGACACTGCAATTGAGATGGGCATCGACCCAAAGAAGGACTTGCAACTTCAAGCTGGCATCTTTGGTGCAGAACCTTGCAGCCAAGGCATGCGCGACGAAATCGCCGAGAAACTCGACATTCAATATTGCGATGTTTACGGACTTTCAGAAGTCATGGGACCAGGCGTTGCATTTGAGTGCAACAAAATGTGCGGCTTGCACCTGGCAGAAGACCATTTCTACGCAGAAATTCTCGACCCAGACACGCTGCAACCTGTGCCTGATGGTGAATATGGCGAGCTTGTTTTCACAACGCTCACCCGCCAGTGCTGCCCACTTGTTCGTTATCGCACACGCGACATCACCCGCATCATCAACGAGCCATGCGAATGTGGACGCACACACCGCAAAATCGACCGCATCATCGGCCGCACCGACGACATGCTCATTCTGCGTGGCGTTAACGTCTTCCCATCGCAAATCGAACAAGTTCTCACATCGTTCCCAGAGATTGCAACACAATATCAAATCATCCTCACGACTCGCGGCCCACTCGACCATGTTGAACTTCGCGTCGAGACCGTGCCAGAGTTCCCATTCGACGAGATTCGCAAGCTCGAAGACCTCAAACGTCGCCTGGGTGCCGAACTCAAGAGCAATCTGCAGGTGTCTGTAGAAATTAAGCTGGTGGAGCCAAAATCAATCGAGCGCAGCGAAGGAAAAGCTAAGCGCATCATTGACCTACGTAAGGAGGCGTAAAAATGATTTCGCAATTGTCAATTTTTCTAGAGAATGAAAGTGGCCGTCTAGCTGCGGCAACACGCGCAATCAGCAACACTGGCTCAAACATGAGCGCACTGTTTTTGGCTGATACACAAGACTTCGGCGTCGTGCGCGTTCTGTGCGACAAACCAAAGACGACTGCCGAGAAACTGAAAGAAGAAGGCTGGAGAGCTGCCATTACCGACGTTTTGGCAGTAAAAGTTCCAGATCAACCAGGCGGGCTTGCTGACCTGCTCGAATTCCTCGACAAAAACGAGGTCAACGTGGAATATGGCTACTGCTTGACTGTGGCTGACGGTCATGCAGTTGACGTTTTGAAAGTTTCCGACTCTTCTGTCGAGCAAACTTTGATTGATGCTGGCTTTGAGTCAGTAAAGGCTGAGGACCTCTACATCGTTGACTAGTTTTCCGCGAAATTTGCGGAAAAATGGCAAGGAGAAGGGGCTAAATCAGAAGGAGAAATATGGAGTTACTATCGGGAAATGAGGCTATTGCTCAGGGCGCTTGGGAGGCTGGATGCAAAATTGGCGTCGCCTACCCTGGCACGCCATCGACTGAGACGCTTGAGAACTTCGCGAAGAAGGAAGGCGTTTATGCCGAGTGGTGCGTAAATGAGAAAGTTGCTGTTGAGGTGGGGCTTGGCGCTTCGGCGGCGGGCGCGCGCGTGCTGTCAACGATGAAGCACGTCGGCGTGAATGTCGCGGCTGACCCGCTGTTCACGGCGGCCTACACTGGTGTTGGCGGCGGCTACGTCATTTTGGCGGCCGACGACCCGGGGATGTATTCCTCGCAAAACGAGCAGGATTCGCACTATTACGCCCAGGCAGCCCACATCCCGATGCTCGATCCAGCTGGCTCGAAAGAGGCGCTCGAATTTACGCGCGATGCTTTTGAATTGTCAGAAGAGTTCGACGTTCCGTTTTTCATTCGCTCTTCCGTTCGCGTGTCACACACAAAAGCGCCGGTAAAATGCGGAAATCGCGAGGAACGCGAACTTGTGGAATATGAAAGCAACCCTGCAAAATGGGTAATGATGCCTGCGTTTGCAAAGCCTCGCCGCAAAGTTCAGCTCGACCGAATCGCAAAGCTCACCGCATGGGCTGACGAGTGCAAATACAACGTCGCAACCGTTAACGACACAAAAATCGGCATCGTTTGCGCAGGCGCTGTTTATCACTACGTAGCAGACGCTATGCCAAACGCAAGCATTTTCAAACTTGGTTGCACCTACCCTCTGCCTGCGAATTCTTTGAAGGAATTCGCGGCTAAGGTTGACGAACTTTACGTAATCGAGGAAGCTTCAACCTATTTAACAGAAGCAGTTCGCGGCCTTGGAGTTGAAGTTTCAGAATTCCCTTCCGCCCTGCCAAAAGACGGAGAGCTCAGCCCTGGACTCATTCAGGCAGCATTCAACGTTGCAGCCCCAGAATTCACATCAACTCCAACCGACCTTCCTGGTCGTCCACCTGCACTTTGCGCAGGTTGCCCCCATCGCCTTGTTTTCAAAGAGCTTTCGCGCCTGAAAGCCGTGGTCACAGGCGACATCGGTTGCTACACTTTGGGGGCACTGCCTCCACTTTCCGCGATGGACACATGCGTCGACATGGGAGCTTCTGTTTCAATGTCACACGGCTTCGAGCTTGCTTGGGCAGACACAGAACACCGTCCAGTCGTGGCAGTCATTGGCGACTCGACGTTCGGACATTCCGGATTGTCATCGCTCATCAGCACTGTTTATAACCAGGGTGTGGGCACAATTTGTGTGCTCGACAACCGCACAACCGCGATGACCGGCCGCCAAGGCAACCCATTTAACGGCAAAACTCTGCAAGGCCGCCTTTCGCGCGAGCTTGACCTCGAAGGAATTTTGAAGGCAATCGGTGTTGAAGATGTTCGCACGATTGACCCCTACAACATGAAAGAAGTTCGCAAGAACTTGAAAGAAGCCACGAAATCGGACGCGCTTTCGGTCCTCGTTTTCAGAGCGCCATGCGTGCTAATCGACAGAATTCGCAAACCTGCGTTTGAGGTAATTACCGACAAATGCAAAGCTTGCGGCGCATGCACCACGCTTGGCTGCCCAGCGATTGCGAAAGACGAAGAGACGGAAAAAGCGATCATCGACGCGCAACAATGCATCGGCTGCGGCCAGTGCGAACAATATTGCGCGTTTGACAGCATCGTTTGCAACGCGAAAGAAGGTGAATAAAATGGCTGAAACTAATGACGCAAAAACAGTAGTGCTCTGCGGAGTGGGCGGTCAAGGCACGATTTTGGCAGCCGACCTTCTGGCGCACACAGCGATGGAGTCGGGTTACGACGTCAAACTTTCTGAAATTCACGGAATGTCGCAGCGCGGCGGCGCGGTCAACACGGTCGTGCGCTTCGGCAATGAGCCAGTTCACGCGATGGTTGCAGACGCTGGTTGTGCCGATTGCGTTATATCGTTTGAAATGACAGAGGCTCTGCGCAACGTTTCCTACTGCAAAAAAGATGGCTTTTTGCTCGTCGCCGACGAGTCGATTAAGCCACTTCCGGTGCTCACAGGCAAAGCCTCAATGCCAAGCAATTTGGAAAATCGCCTGGCTGAGGTCGGCGCGGTCGCGATTCCAGCTGGCTCAATTGCAGCAGAAGTTGCCACGGTCAAGTCGGTCAACGTAGTTTTGCTCGGAGCCCTTGCAACTCGCCTCGACTTCCCTATCTCTGCCTGGGAGGACGTGATTTCAAAGCGCGTTCCGCCAAAGACAATTGAGGCAAACCTGCGAGCTTTCCACGCTGGCTACGAATTTGCCAAGGAGGCTAAATAAATGAGCGTTAAACAAATTAGCGTTTTCGTCGAAAGCAAGCCGGGTCATCTGCTTCGTGTGCTTGATTCTTTCGCGGAAAACGGCGTGAGCGTGCGCGGCTATAGTGCGTCGGACACTGGCGATTATGGCATCGTTCGCTTTGTTGTGAATGACCCGGAACATGCGCTGCAGGTTCTTTCCGACATCGGGTTCGCCGCTACGCAAACAGAAATTCTCTGTATCAAACTCGAAGACAAGCCAGGCGAGCTGGCTCGCGTTATCAAAGTTCTTTCGGACTGCGACATCAACGTGAACTACAGCTACTCGCTGATTTCGACCTACATTTGCATGTCGGTGCAAGACATCGCGGAAGCCGAAGCCGAACTTGCTCGCCAACCAATCGAGCTCATCTCGCAAGCCGACCTGCTTTAAAAAGGTGACGGAGATAAGTTTTTCGCGCCTGCAAATGGTGACGGAGATAAATTGATGTCGCTGCAAATGGTGACGGAGATAAATTATCGTTGCT
>JAUMVS010000072.1:2735-7161 GCA_030530045.1 Phoenicibacter congonensis | reverse complement strand
GTGAAAAAGTTAAGCATGAAATCGAGCAGCTTGCCGACGACATAGATTACCTCGAACTTTCGACTCTCGAAAACTACGACAGAATTTATTCTGAATGCATGATGTTCCCTGAGTTTTAAGCTCTAGCAAAAAACACAAAGCAAACTTTGAAAGGTGGAGGACCTAGAGGAACTCCACCTTTCCTGTTTCAATGTCATAAATTGCACCGACTACTTCAACGCCTGCATCAATCAAACCCTTAACTGCGGCATTTGCTTTCAGCGCAGAAACACCAGCTTCAACATTCAACTTGCAAGCAGTGCGGTCATCGGTCTCCTCCCCAATAGCCTCAGCTATTGGGTCAGTCAAAGCGCAAAGGCAGCCGTGACCTGCATGTTTGATGGTGCTGTCGATTGCTCCGCAATGCGTGTGTCCCATGACGACTACGAGCGGCGACTTCAAGTGGTCGGCCGCATAGACAACGCTTGCAAGCTGCGTGTCGGTCACAATGTTGCCGGCGACACGAATCACAAACAACTCGGCGATGCCTGTCATGAAAATGTGCTCAGGAACAACTCGCGAATCGGAACAAGAGATCACGACAGCATAGGGCTGCTGGCCAAACTTCGTGGTTTTCTCTCTCAATTCCGAAGAAATGTCACCATCATTAGACCGCGCGGTGACAAAACGCTCGTTTCCCTCTTTGAGTCTGCTTAAAGCTTCAGTTGCATTCATATGCAACTCCCCTCACTCGAAACAACAATAATTAATTATCTCAAAGCAAGCAGCTTTTTAGCACGTCGAACAAACATTGATTTTTAATGCCACCGATTGTGGCGGAAAAGTTGACCGGTAACGGGCGCTATTTAAACAGAAATAATCTTCGTTAGATGCTCATCAATGCGATTGATAGCATCAACAACCTCGATTGCGCGAGCAACGCATTCCTTGCGAACATCGGTCTCAGGAGGACGAAGCCCGGCTTTTGCAGCGCCGAAACGAGCATCGTCGGTCAAGTCATCCCAATTTTCTAGCACGCGAGTGAGAGCTGTCGTGTCAGTCTCACCAAGCGTTGACTGCTCCCAAACGGAAGCAAACCTGTCAATCAAAGAAACCGCGAAATCGGTTTGTGCTTCAAGTTTGTTTTTGAGGTCACAAAGCACTGCATTAGGGACATTTACGCTGAAACCGCCAACTTCACAAGTGATTGGATGCACTGCTCTGCCGCCAACTTCTTCGAGAATCTCAGTAAAGACGTGGCGAAGCTCGAGAGCTTTTACTACTAAATTGTTTTCTTTATCGGCAAACTCCTGAACACCAGCGTGACCATAGATTTTCCTCAAATCAACGAGGAACAAAGAAGTGATGTGATTTTGTGCACGCGATGCAAGTGTCAAGCACTCACGCAGGGCTTGTGTGCGCTCATCAGGCGATATGTTTTCTGACTGCTCTAAGGTCTTAATTGCGCAAAGGGAACATTCCTGAGAATTTTCACCATCAAAACGAGACGCAACAAACACAGCATCGTCACCTTCGAGGCCTTCGAGGTCCTTATTCAAAAGGCGATCAACTGAGCAAACATCAAGGAACTGGCAAAACTCTTGTTCGCCATCGCCCTCAACGATTTTGTTTGCATTATCAAAAGCGGTTTGCATGCATGCGCTTCTAGAAACGCCACTGCAGCCACGGCATTGCTTGTTCAAGCGCGTGCAAAGCGCATCGCATCCACAAACTGACACAAGGCCAGCGCACAATTTGCCGCAAGAAAAAAAGCAGCTCTTCTCGTTGCTTTTGCACTCACCGCAAAGCGCAGCAGTTGACACGAAAGTGTTTCTGCCACCAATCGCCTTTTGCAAAACGTTGATGAAGTTATCTGTATCAATTGGGCAGCAACGAACGAAGAAATCAACTTTTACGACGTCTGAGACCGATTTGTATTTTGGTTCGACTCCTTCTGGAACGTTATTCAGCCCGCAAGCACAAGCGCCAAGCGCAATGATGGTCTTTGAGCACTCGCGCAATTCTTTGATGAAGTCTTCCTGCTCAGGCGTTTCAATAGCGCCTTCAACTACAGAAATGTCTAGCTCGGTAGGAACATTGCGAGAAGTCATTTTTGGCCAATAGGCAATGTCTACCTGATTGAAAACATCAAGAAGCTTGAGATCGGCATTGAAAACTTGCTGCTCGCAGCCATGGCAGCTTGCAAGTTCGAAAAATCCAAGAGTCGGTTTTGTTTGCATAGTCTTCTGCATTAGATTGACCCCTGCATGTTCTGCGCGTCCCAATAGTTAAAGACCGGACCGTCCTGGCAGCAATATTGATGCCCCACCTGGCAGTGACCGCACTTGCCCATTCCGCACTTCATGTGACGTTCAAAGCTCATGTAAATCCTGTCGTATTCGATGCCTTTCTTGCGCATCTCTTCGATGACGCCTGCATACATTACTGGTGGTCCGCAAATTGCACCGTAGGTGTTGTGTGGGTCAACGTCGACATATTTAAACATGTCGCCAGCATAACCCGTCTCGCCTGTCCAGCCTTCTTCAGGCTGCGAAAGCGGAAGGTAGAGCTCGAAGTCTTTGCGGTGACGCCACATCTCGAACTGATCTCTAAACATAATCGTGCTCGAATTTCTCGAGCCGTAAATGATAACGACTTTGCCGAACTGGTCGCGCTCGTCGTGAATGTTGTTAATGAGCGAACGCAGAGGCGCAATGCCCGTGCCGCCTGCAACGCACAAAATGTCGTTGCCCTTCATTTCCTCATAGGGGAAAGGGTGACCGTAGGGCCCGCGAATTCCCACGACATCGCCGCACTGCATGGAGTCAAGCTTAGTCGTGACAGCGCCCGCCTTGCGAATAGTTAGCTCAAAAAAGCCAACTTTAGCAGGGCTTGAACAGATTGCAATTGGAGCTTCGCCAACGCCAAGAATCGAAATCATGACAAATTGGCCTGGCTTATGACGGAAAGCCTGGCGAACGCGCTCATCAATCAAGCGGAATTCGTAGAGCTTCTCGGTTGCAGTCAGCGGTTGAATGCTTGTGATTCGAGCTTCCCAAGGGCGATAGGGGTCGGCTTTCAGAAGCGCTTGGCCCTGCAAAGATGTTTCAGATTCAGTAAAAGCCATTACTCGAACTCCTTGCTAGCAAAGAACTTCAGAACTTCTGCAGGCGAAATGCCTGCTTTACACGCACGCGCACAACGACCACAGCCCACACAAAGGTAGCGGTCATACTTCGAATAGAAGCCATTTAGCTTGTGATACATGCGATGGCGAACCCTTGACACGTTTGAGCCACGGAAGTTAAAACCACCCGTGACCTGGGCAAACTCTGGGTTTGTGCAGCAGTCTGGGAAGCGCTCGCGCTTGCCGCCCTTGCCACTCGCGTTGAGTGTGTCAACAATGTTGAAGCAATAGCATGTTGGGCAGACCTGCGCACAGGCAGTGCATGACAGGCAACGCTTGCCCATCTCGTCCCAGAAAGGGTCATCATGGAACGCGTCCATGAGCATAGGAATTTCTTGAATGTCAGGAATTTCTTTCGAGAAAGCCTCTTGACGAATGCGAGTTCGCTCAAGGAACTTCTTCCTGTCTTCGTTCGTTGTCTCGCGAGGCGAGCATGCCTCCTCCAAAACGTTAGCGCCTTCAACGCTTCCGATTGAAACGAAATAGCTGTCGCCAAGGTCCTGCAAGAACAAGTCGTAGCCGCCCTTCGCTTCCTGAACGCCCAGGTTATGACAGAAGCAAGTTGATGTTGGCATGCAAGAAATGCCGACAATCATTGTGCGCGACTTACGCTTTTTGTAATAGGGGTCGGGGCGATTTTTGTCCTCGAACACGAGGTTCAAGTTGTTAATCGCATTGATGTCACACGCATGTGCACCGAAAAGCACACGCGAGCGAGGGTGAATTTCGCAGTCGTGAATTTCGTTGTTCTCATCAAACTCGAAAAGCGTTTCGTGCTTCGGGATGAAAAACTTCTTCAGTGAAGTGAGCGTAGTTGAATAGTCGAGCTCGACCTCGTCGAAAGAATGCACTTCTGCAAAAGAGTAATTGCTGCCCGCTTTCACAGGCGCAATCACAGTTGACGTCTTCAAAAATGACTTAAATAACAGCTCTAAGTCAGGTTTATCTATTACTTTGTACAGCAATCAATTTGCTCCGCAAAACGCATTAACTATTCTGAGAAGCAAAGTAAAGCTCTGCGTTGGAAACTTTCCATCCAACCAAATCACGCTTCATTGTGAGGACGTAATTAATTTCACCGTTTTGCTCGGTTTTAGCAGTTGCATAAACCTTGCTCTCGTTCATGTCTCGGGTCACACCCGTAATGTTTACATTTTCGTCCTTCACTAGTGCATTAACGATGGTAGTTTTCGAAGTATCGTTAATCGAACTATAAAATGCGGAATTCGAAGTTGAAGGGTCGGCAAAAAGCTGCTTGGT
>JAUMVS010000072.1:0-2635 GCA_030530045.1 Phoenicibacter congonensis | reverse complement strand
CTCTTTTTGTTGATGATCGAAATGCAGCGCGAATAGTCAACCGATGCTGAGTCGGAAAGCTGGAAAGTGCCGTCGGCAGTTACTTCGCGGAAGCACTCAACAGCCTCCTCTGGCTGGTTATTTGCAGCATAGGCCTGACCCATGCTTGAGAGCAATGCGTTTTTGGTGTCGCGCTTTGTGTCGAACTGCTTGGCGCTTTCGTAAGAAGCAATTGCCTCTTCCGGGCGACCAAGGCTCATAAAGCAAACACCCAGGTTCAGCAGTGCTTTTGCAGGGTCAGGGTTGTTTTCGTCGAGGGCTGCCTCGCGGAAGTTACGACCCGCATCAGCAGAATCGCCCATCTTCATTTGAATGTTACCAAGGCTCAAAAGTGCCTTGTAACGGGCATCGTAGCCAGGTGTGTCAATTGCAGCCTGGAACTCGTCAATCGCCTTGTCATACTCTTTCATTGAGCTGTAGGCTTTGCCGAGGTTAGTGTGAAGCGAAGCGCCTGAAGTGTATGCTGTGTCTTCCTGCGATTGCAGGTAGGCACGAATTGCCTCGGAAGGGTTTTTCATCTTCATCAAGCAGTTGCCGATGTGATGATAGAGCGCACCATACTCACCAGGTTGGAGTGGGTTTTGCTCGTCCCTTAAGCAATCTGTGTATTTACGAAGAGCTCCGCGATAATCGCCAGCTTTGTAAAGACCGTTAGCTCTAGAAAAGGTTGTTTCGTTCACGCTGTAAATCCTTTATGCCGTTTTCGTAACCTAAATATTATATACGAGATGGCGTTTTGTTTTAAATTTCCCCAGCTTGACGGCTTATGCCATGTTCTCGATGGTAATGCTTTCAATGTCGTCGCCAACACGAAGCTCGCTAATTACGTCAAGACCTTCGAGAGTCTGACCGAAAACAGTGTAGTTAGGGTCGAGGAACTCTTGTGGTCCAAGGCAGAAATAGAACTGCGAACCAGCGGAATTTGGCATTTGGCTTCTTGCCATTGCAAGTGTGCCGTCGAGGTGCTTGTTGTTAGGGTTGGTTGTGTATTCTTCTTTGATTACGTAACCAGGGCCACCAGTTCCAAAGCCACCCATGCCAGTTTGTGAGCCGATGATTACCTGCTCAGCAGAGCATCCACGAGTGTTTGGGCAGCCACCCTGAATTACGAAGTTTGGAACGTAGCGATGGAACTTAAGACCATCATAGAATCCCTTAGTTGCAAGCTCAACAAAGTTGCCAACATGAATTGGAGCATCTTTGCCTGCGAGCTGAACCTTGATTGTGCCCTTGTTAGTTTTGATGATTGCGATTTCTTCGCCAGTTGGCTGATACTCTGGAGTGTAGAGTTCTTCGAACATTTCCATTCCTTTCGAAAATCTTTCCGATGCTGTCAAATCTAGAAGCATCGCTTCT
Organism: Phoenicibacter congonensis; assembly: GCA_030530045.1. Lineage (GTDB taxonomy): Bacteria > Actinomycetota > Coriobacteriia > Coriobacteriales > Eggerthellaceae > Phoenicibacter > Phoenicibacter congonensis_A. Next base: position 1,240 of record JAUMVS010000072.1, on the reverse strand, counting down.
TCTGAAATAAAGCGCAAATTGAAACTGCGTTGCGCGTTTTAAACATGGCGCCCTCGACAGGAGTCGAACCTGCGACACACTGCTCCGGAGGCAGTTGCTCTATCCACTGAGCTACGAGGGCAAATGGTGAGCAGGTTTGATTTGGTCCTGCTTGGTTGGCAGATAAATTAGTCGAGATTATCGATGTGCTCGACAACCTTGCCAATAGTGCCGATGTCTTGTGGGTTGCCAAAGTCAATGTCGAGCTCGTCCTCCAAGTTGCAAATGAGCTCAGCTACGTCGATTGAGTCAAGGTTTAGCGACTCGAGAGTTGCGTCTTCTGTCACTCTGTCTTCTTCGATATCAGCATTCTCTTTGAGAATTTTTCGAATTACATCGATTGTTTCCATGAAACACCTCTTTGTCTATTAGGGAATAACCTAAAACATTTTATCACGCCAGCCTGCTTCAAAAGTTAATGCGCATGCGCTCTAAACTTGCAGGTGTAGGTCAAATTTCGCAGAAAAGAAAACAGCCGAATCTTTTAAATTAGATTCGGCTGCATTACTTGTTTTTATGCAAACAGAAAACTAGTCAACAGAAACTGAGCTTTCCTCACCATCTAGCGGTACCTGGAAAAGTGTGTCCCAGCCGCAGAGGTCGCAGTGCAGGCAACGGCCGCACTCGCGCTGAGCTGTGATTGAGTCAAACTCGACCTCGATGTGATCAAAGTCGTGCTTGCGCTCTTCAGCGTCGCGCTCAGGAACCTCAACACGAGGAGCATATGCAGGATATGGATGATAGGAATCCTGCTCTTTGACGCCTGGGTCAATCTCGTGATGGAAGCCAAGAGCTGTGTCGATGTTGTATGCAGCAACTTTGCCAGCACCAATAGCCATAATTGCTGAAGCAGGGCTTGTCTGGCAGTCGCCACCAACCCAAACACCAGGCATGTCTTCTGCCTCGAGGAACTCATTAGCTTTGAATGCATGCCACTCAGTCTTCATGCCAGCTTCTTCAAATGGTCCACAAACGATGTCCTGACCAACTGCGAGAAGCAGAATGTCGATTGGAGTTACAAGCTCTTCTTTGTCAGGGTCTGGCTCTGGCTTTGGACGGCCGCCAGGAACCTCAATCAAACGCTGAGGCTGCGTGCGCATTGCTGTGAGCTTGTGGTTTTCATCAACCTCAAGACCTGCAGGTGATTGAAGTGCGAGGAACTGTACGCCCTCTTCCATAGCGCCGTGGATTTCTTCCTTAG
>JAUMVS010000071.1 GCA_030530045.1 Phoenicibacter congonensis | reverse complement strand
CAAATGATGGGTAGCTATCTCTGACACCAGTGCGAATGCTGGGCATTTATCTCTGACACCAGTGATGATTATTCGGGAAGAGGAAGCTGACGCGCCTGTTCGATGTTATGTTTCACTGTGGAAATGAGCTCATCTTTTGAAGAAAAAGCGATCATCGGTCGCAAAAATTCACAGAACTGAATTGTGATTTCCTTGTTATACAAGTTGTCAGAAAAATCGAGAATGTGTGCTTCTACGTTGGCGTTTGTCTCTTCTTCAAAAAGAGGAGAAACACCCACAGAAACTGCCGCACGGTAGGGTTTTTCGTCAACAAATGCATACGCGGAATAAACGCCCTCAGGGACAGGGATTGCAGCCGCATCCACTTCCAGATTTGCTGTTCGAAAACCGAGCGAATCGCCCTCGCCTCGCCCATGCTTAACTACGCCAGAAATTGTTCCGAGATTTTTTAGCTCATTCATTTTCACGTTGATTATTATTGCACGGAGAGCCGCCAGGGATTATTATTGATTTGGGTGAAGGAGGCGCCACGCATAATAGATATGTAAAGGGGTATTGTGCGTGGCGCATCTAGGAGTAAATATGTTGCAGTTTGCTATGGTTAATAGGAGTTAGCAACTGCTAACAAGAATGATAACAGATGTTTTCTGCTTTTTCAGAAAAATATTAAAAATTTTTTTAAGTAATTAATCCCAAGCCACAAGTCGCTTTGTAATTTATCTCTGACACCAGTGAAAATACACCCACAAGCAGGCAATTTGGTGACTAGATTTGCAAATCTCTTCTTTTTTGATTTATCTCTGACACCAGTGCAAATAGGTAACCTAGCTAGTAAAATTCAGCCATTCAGGTTCAAAACCATGAGCGAAAACGAAACTGGGCTAGCAGATTTGGTCGAAAAAGAATTTCGCTAGCCTTTGTGTTGCGGAATTCTTTTGCAGGCCAAAGATGCAGCTCAGGTTCGTTTGCAACATCAAGGCTTACGCTCCTCGCCAGAGAAACGGAATGAAAATTATCTCTGACACCAGTGAAAAAAGATGGAGAAGCTGGGCTTATTTATTCAGTCGAAAGCAGCCAGTGGACATTTAAAGTAAGGTTCTGCCAGTGAGTGCAAGCAAGATTAGTAGCGCAAGAGTAACGCCCACGGTAATCGCAAGGGTGGCAATTCTTCCCTTGCGGTCTTGCTGAATTTGGAGAGCCATGATAATAATCGACGCAAAACAAACTATAGCCGAAAGGACGTGAAAAGGCGGAGTTGCGATTGCGGAGCCAAGATAATGAATGCCGTAAATGGCCTGAAGTGTGTTGCCAAGACCAAGAATTATCCAGCCGAAAGGGTTCTGCTTCGTGATGTAAAAAGCAAGGAAACCGCCTGGTAGAGTGAACAAAGTTGCTGGTCCCCAAATAGAAGTGTAATAATAAATCGCCAAGTCGGTCGTAATGTGTCCAAGCAAAACCTCAACCGCGAAGACAACAGGCTGGCTAATCAAGAAGAAAACAAAAATCTTTAGAGCGCATTCCCAGTTTTTCTGCGAGTTGGACGCGATGACAAAGGCGAAAATGACCCACCACTCGTAACCGATTGCAATGTCTCGAAACGAAGTGCCATCAGTGGCAGGGATCGAGCCGAGAATTCCTGTAACAAGCCCAGCTACAGCCGCGAAAATCAAAACCACTGGCCAGCTCATATTAAGGTCGCCAAAAATTCTCTTCATTTAAACGCTCCGTGTTCGGTGTGGTCAATTCGTGTTCAATTAAATTAAATTATCGCACAAGGAAGAAAGTGGCGAAGTCGCACGTGAGAGCGGTGATTCGACGGAATTGTGGATGCATACATTTATCTCTGAAACCAATGCGAAGTACGCAGCATTTATCTCTGACACCAGTGAAAAGCATTCGGATTTATCTCTGACACCAGTGCAAATAGCTCGTCATTTATCTCTGACACCAGTGAAAATATCAACAAATTCACTTTAACTAGGCAAGACATGGTTCGCAGATTTGGGAGAAATTCACCTTGAAGAAAGTTATCTCTGACACCAGCGCGAATTGCCCAGCATTTATCTCTGACACCAGTGAAAATGCAGGCTATAGCAGGGCTTTTATTTTTGATTTTTGAAGGTTTTTGCCAATCACGATGCAAGATGGCTGGTCCTTCGGGGTTGAGTCAGCTATCTCCCATATGGTGTCAACGAGGTCAAATTTTAGCCACTCTTTCCCGCATGGCACACATCCTTTAGCTCGCGCCACTTCCCCGCAGCTCCCCCAAACAAGACCATTAAGAAATGCTATTAGGTGAACAGGTGTCTCAAAACCAATTTCATCGAAGGTCATTTGCTCAAAACCTGACGTTTCGTGCTGTTCCGCATGGTTGTGATGTTTCTCGTGCAAATGACCTGAATCATGCTCATGAGATAAATTCCCCGCAGCTCTGCATTCATCGCATCCACATCCCTCTTCATGGTGGTGGTGATGATCATGCGATTCGTTGTGATTTGCAGTGGTGTCAGAGATAAATGAAGGGCGAGGAGAAACACCAGTTCCAGGGCACTTTTGCAGTGGTGTCAGAGATAAATGTTCGTCATTTGCAGTGGTGTCAGAGATAAGTTCCGAAGCACAAGAATCACCCGCATCAGCCTGCTTTTGCAATGGTGTCAGAGATAAATGCTCATCATTTGCAGTGGTGTCAGAGATAAGTTCCGAAGCACAAGAATCACCAGCATCAGCCTGCTTTTGCAGTGGTGTCAGAGATAAATGCTCACGCCACGAAAATTTATCTCCGTCACCAGTGAAAAAAGCATCGCTTTCACTTTTATCTCTGACACCAGTGAAAAAATCGCCGGGTGCAAATTTATCTCCGTCCCCAATTTCCAATTTATCTCTGACACCAGTGAAAATGGAGCCGAAGGGAAGGTTGAGGAGTTGCCAGAAGATGTCGCGGCCGAAGCTGCGAAAATCGGTGTCAATGATTTGTGCGTCAGGGTTAAGGCGCAAAACATCACGCTTGACCGCCTCGATTTCTTCCGTAATCAGAAAGCTGGTTTTTGAAAGGAAGATGATTCGAGAATTGCAAATTTGATCCTCGTAAATCTCGGGGCTCAAATTCCAGTTTCTTTTGTGAGCATGAGCATCGAGAATTAATGCGGGCTCTAGCAGGGAAATGTCGCCATAAAGAATCTGCTGAATGTTTTGGATAACATTGCCGAGCTTCGCGAGACCCGTCGGCTCTACGATAAGGAATTCTGGATTTACACTACAAGAAATTGTGATGATTGATGCGCTGAAATCCGCTTTCCCAGAGCAGCAAACGCAATTTTCAAGAGATTCATAAATGTCCACTTCGAGGTCGTCCTTCAGACGATCAGTATCAATCCCCTGACCTGCGAATTCATTTTCATAAATCGCAAATCGACGGTTCGGAAAATTCTTCACCATCTGCGTAATGAACGTAGTTTTTCCCGCTCCAAGGAAACCTGAAACAACAAGAATTTTCATAACCACCTCAATTTTTGAAGGAGGACCGACCGTCGAAGTGTCGGGAGCTGAACGGCCGGCCCCGAGGATTAGGAGGGCAATCAACCAAACTTGATTGCCTGATAAACCATTTAAAGGAGCGCGCCTTGTTGATGAAAAACTGCGCTGACCAGCGCTTTTACAAGGACTCCGTTATTCTTTAAGCGTAATCAGAAACCTCTGGCTTTCCAAACCCGAACTTTGAAAAAACTTAAGCTCTAACACTCTCCCGACAAAGGTCACAGACCACGAGTGCGAGATTTCTAATTTTTCGACAATCCCAGCCAGAAGGCCAAGCCTGCCAAATTTACAATAAATTACCAATTACAACGCTGTTTTTTAAAGGCCATGGAGAGTGCATCTTTCGAAGTGACGGATACTCCCCTTCCCTATGAACAGCCAATATCATCAATAAATTACCTGTTACATCGCTGTTTCTTAAGGGCCAATGAGAGTGCATCTTTCGAAGTGACGGTACTCCCCTTCCTTATGAACAGGCAAAATTGTCAATAAATTACCTGCTACATCGCTATTTCTTAAAGGCCAAGGAGAGTGCATCTTTCGAAGTGACGGATACTCCCCTTCCTTATGAACAGCCAATATCATCAATAAATTACCTGTTACATCGCTATTTTCTAAAAGGTCAAGGAGGACGCTTCTTTCGAGGCTAAACGTCCTCCCCTTCCTCTATATAAAGAGCTGGATTGAAATTTCTCGCTGCAAAATCGCTTATGCGAGATCGTTTCTGATTGAGGCTTCGATAGTTCTTCGTGTCATTCGCCTGCGATTATGGCGGCTCACCTCTCAGAAAACTCCCAGCTCAGGTCAGCTAATCGTCGAGAATGACGACCGGCTTAATTAGGTCAGGTTGCTTGACTCTCATCATCTCGAGAGCCTCAGGAATGTGCTCCCAACCGTGGAAAACGTGTGTTGCCATGAGACCAACATCAACTTTTCCGGAAGCGACCAGCGCGCCGAGCTTCTCCATGCGCAAGCGTCCGCCTGGCATCAAGCCGCCGCTGATGACTTTGTTGCCCATTCCGGCACCCCACTCAACGCGAGGGATTGTAATCATGTCGCCCTTACCCAAGTAGTTTACGTTGCCGATGCGGCCACCAGGCTTGAGCGATTTGACTGCCTCTTCAAAAGTTGAGACTGTGCCGCCTGCGATGATGACCTTGTCAACGCCTTTTCCGTCGGTAAGCTTCATGACCTGTTCAGAAATTGGACCGTCTTTGTAGCTAATGAACTCGCTTGCGCCATATTTTTCCGCAACCTCAACGCAAGTTGGACGAGTGCCGACTGCGATGATGCGCGATGCACCGCGCAGGTTTGCGCCCGCCACAGCCATGAGGCCAACAGGGCCGATGCCGATTACGAGAACTGTGTCGCCGAACTGAACATCTGCCTGCTCAACTGCGTGAAAACCAGTTGGAACCATGTCGGAAAGCATGCAAGCTTCCTCATATTTCATGCCCTCAGGCAAGTGAGCCAGGTTGCCGTCGGCGTCGTTCACGTGGAAAACCTCTCCGAAAACGCCGTCTTTGATGTTCGAGAACTTCCAACCAGCAAGCATTCCGCCTGAATGCTGTGCAAAACCGGCTTGAGCTTCGACCGAACTCCAGTCAGGCGTAATCGCAGGTACCAAAACCTTGTCGCCAGGCTTGAAATCCTTCACTTCGGAACCGACTTCAATGACCTCAGCGCAGCACTCGTGGCCCAAAACCATGTTGTGGCGCTCGCCGACGCCGCCTTCATAAACGGTGTGGATGTCGGAAGTGCAAATCGCAATCGCTAGCGGCTTACATAGCGCGTCGGTCGGACCACAAGTTGGCTCTTCTTTCTCAATCCAGCCCGCTTCACCGATTTTCAACATTGCAAAAGCTTTCATATGACCACCTATTCCTCTCAAAGAATGCGCTGCTAGAGCAGCTAATTTACAAATAAATAGTGCTTGCAAGACGCTTTTAGATTAGCCCGAAAACTCAGCCGTTAAAAGAACCAAAACGCCGATTTTTTTCGGTGCCAGATAAACTTTTGTTAGAAGAAAAAACATGCCAATGCTTGCGCGTTAGAAAAGAGATTGACATGCTAACTTACGATTTTTCCAAGAGGGGCGACAAACCGAAGTACCTGTTTCTCTACGAGTCAATTCGCGATGACATTGCGGCGGGCAAAATCGAGCGGAACACGAAGCTGCCGTCGAAGCGCACCCTCGCAAATCACCTGAATGTCGGGATCAACACGGTCGCGAATGCATACGATTTGCTGGTTGGCGAGGGTTATGTGAAGTCGAGCGAGCGGAAGGGCTTTTTTGCCGACGGCGCGAAAGAATCGCCAGCTCCAGAGCGCGAAGTTTGCGACATTTGCAAGACGAAACAGAAGCGGAAAAAAGCAGATGAACCTTTCTTAAACCTGATGTCGAACAGAACCAGCGTCGAACTTTTTCCTGCAACCGTATGGAACCAGTTGATGCGAAAAACCCTGAACCAGGGCGACGAGCTGTTCAGAACTGTCCCGTTTAATGGACTTTTGGAACTAAGATGCGCTATTTCTGGCTATCTCGCGCGGAACAAAGGAATGGAAGTCGATGCGGAACAAATTGTCATTGGAGCTGGCAGCGAGTATTTATACATGCGACTCGCGCAACTTTTCGGGAAAACTCGAATTTTTGGTTTCGAGGATCCTGGCTACAAAAAACTTCCGCAGGTGGCGCGCTCATTTGAGAACTTGGTGGAATTTGTGCCGATTGATGAGCATGGTTTGCGCGTCGACGCGCTCGCGAAAAGCGACGTGGACGTGATGCATGTTTCGCCGGCAAACCACTTCCCCACTGGCATAATTATGCCCGCTAGCAGGCGTGATGCATTGGTGAAGTGGGCGCAAGGGGCGCCGAAACACTACATTATTGAGGACGACTACGACAGCGAATTTCGCTACAACGAGGAATACATTGCCCCGCTTTTTTCGGAAGATGCACACGATAAAGTCATTTACATGAACACTTTTTCGAAGACGCTTGTGCCTTCAATTCGCATTAGTTACATGGTTCTGCCACCAAAATTGCTGGAAAAATACAAGGAACGCATGGGTTTTTACTCGAACACAGTTTCGAGCTTCGAGCAATTCACGCTGGCTCAGTTTATTTCGGAAGGCCACTTTGAGCGCCACATAAATCGTCTGAAGAAACATTACAAACAGCTGAAAAGTGAAGTGATTGCAGAAATTAAAGGTTCGAAACTTGGGGAAATTTCTGAAATCATAGACAACAACGCAGGCACGCATTTTCTTCTTAACGTGAAAACGTGCTTAACGCATAAAGAGGTTGCTGAACGGGCTAAAACCCTTGACCTAACGCTGAACTTTTTAACGGATTATCTCGCTCTCCCAAAAGAAAAATTCGATCGCCCCGACTTCAATGAAAGCGAAAACGGCATCGTCTCGCTAGTGTTCAACTGCGCAACAGTTCGCCGCGCCGACATTCTAGAAGCCATCGATCGCCTCACGAAAATCTTTCTGTGATTTATCTCTGACACCAGTGCAAATGTGCACTCTACCTGGTGCTGGCATTTATCTCTGACACCAGTGAAAATGGGTAATCTACCAGGCATGATTCAGCCATGCAGGTGCAAAAAGCGTGAGCGAAAACGAAACTGGGCGAGTAGATTTTGATTTATC
>JAUMVS010000070.1 GCA_030530045.1 Phoenicibacter congonensis | reverse complement strand
TGTTGCAGTCGTTTTTGCAGCTGCAGTTTTTGTGGTTTTTGCCGCCGTAGTTTTTTTAGCAGCAGTTGCAGAAGCAGTCGTCTTTTTGGCAGCTGAAGTTGTCTTGGCGGTAGTCTTTTTCGCCCTAGTAGTGGTGCCAGTGGTTGACTTTTTGCTTTCTGTCTCGGTATTCTTTTGTGAAGTTGTGGTTTTTGGAGTTTCAGACTTAGTTGTCATCAGATGTGATTTTCCTCCTAATATACAGTCAAACTGAACATACTATTATAGTCAGCTTGCATAAAAATACAAGCAGGAAACCATCACAATTTCCTGCTTGCGACCAGTCTTTGATTGTATGATTCTTGCGCTTTAGCGCTTTTACGCTGGAACCTACTGATCCTTATTAGAGCAAAGCAGTAAAACGCCAGTAATTAGGTCGAGGAAGAGTAGCGAACACACGCCAAAACAAACAGTGTTTGCTCTCTCGCCTTTGTAGATTTTCCAAGTGTGCACTGTCATTGGAATCATCCATGCAAGAGGAATAATAAAAAAGCCAGCGCAAACAGTGGTTACAACCGCAACTACAAAAGCAGCGAGGCGAAGGTTTTCGTCGGTCTTGGTCATGCCGCTTTCAGTGTATTGGACCTGAGGAGCTGGAGCAGGAGCCACTTGATAGTTTTGTGCATAGGCAGTGCCTTCTGGCTTGACGAGAGCGTAGCCGCAGTTCTTGCAAACTTCGTCGGTTGCAGCAACTTCTGCACCACAGTGTGAGCATCTTAGCATTTTGGTTCCTTTCGTCATTTTGTTCGATAAAAAAATGTTAGCATGCGCTCCATTTTGAGATGACGCATTTGACCCGACTACACTGCCTGTTGTACTTGTAAACACTTCAAAAATAAAACTCTCATTTTTTGAACACCCGCAAAGTTTTAAAATGTAGTCATTGGCAAAATGAATGGCACAAAAGTGCGTGTGGGATTTGCCTCATAAACAAATCAAATTCTGTTTTTCTGCATCAGTTGATTGCTCAAACCGAGCGCAAACGCTCGTCCACACAGGGGAATCGCGGTGTGAATCCGCAGCTATACCAGTAACCGTAAATGCTCTGCAAGCAAAGTCGGAATGCCTCTTCAGAATCTGCTAGCCCTGGAAATCATCATTCACAGCAAGATTTTAATTGGAGGAAATATGTCTGCTGATCAGATGACTTCATTGGAGCGCGCTCGCGCAATCGCGAATGGAGAACAGGCCGACAGAATGCCTTGCAACCCAAACATTGCAAACGGAACTGCAAGAGTTTTAGGCTGCAAAATTTCTGAGTTTTCAACCGATCCAAAAACTTTCGCAAAGGCACAAATGGCGTGCGTGGAGCGTTTCGGAACAGACAGTGTTCGCGTCTTCACCGACCTTTTCACTTGGCCTGAAGCAATGGGCGCAAAGGTTCACATCCCGGAGGACGACACCGCCGACCTGCTGGAACCTGCAATTCATGATGTAAAGGACATCAACAAATTACGCCCTGCCGACCCCTACAAAGACGGCCGCCTTCCAGTCCATGTTGAAGCAATGAAATGGCTAAAAGAATATTCAGAAGGCATTATGCCAAGCGTTGGTTGCGCAGTTTCAGGACCATTCACGCTCGCATTTTCACTCATTGGGTTCGACGAAATGCTTCGCATGATTCATAAAGACCCAGAATCGGTTCACAAGCTTTGCGAACTCGCTACAGAAACAAGCATTCGCTGGTCAGAGGTTGCAATCGACCTCGGTTGCGCCCCTGCAATTTCTGAGCCAATGAGCTCAACAACTGTTGTATCTCCAAAAGTTTTCCGCGAATTCTCGCTCCCCTACATGAAAAAACTCGTTGATTACATGCACACACGCAACGTAAACCCTGTTATTCACATTTGCGGGCAAACCGACAAAATTTGGGATGACCTTGCAAATCTTGGCATCGCTGGTTGGTCGATTGACAACGTTGCAAGTCTCACAGAGTGCAAGCGCATCGTTGGCAACAAATGCAAAATTATGGGCAATGATGACCCAGGCAGCGTTATGTACATGGGCACACCGCTCGACGTTCGCATCGGCACGCTCGAATCGCTGAAAGAAGGCTGGGATAGCCCGAAAGGCTTCATGGTAATGAGCGGCTGCTCGCTCCCAGTGGAGACGCGCTTTGAAAACATCGACTCTATGATGGACACAATGCGCGAGGTTGGCTATCCAATTAAAGAAGAAAAATTGACTCGATGCTCGAAGAAGCACGTTTTGAAAAAGCAAAGCAGGAGGCATAAATACAATGGCTACAAAAGAAGAACTTCTCGCAGAACTTAGCGATTGCGTTCTTAACATGCGCGATGACGATGTTGAGGAAATTGCGCAGCAATACATCGATGCAGGTTATGACCCAAACGAGGCAATTTTTGATGGCCTCGTTGACGGCATGAATAAAGCGGCAGACCTCTATGAGCAGGAGGAATATTTCATTCCTGAACTGCTGATTTGCTCTGACGCAATGTATAACGGCCTTGACGTAATTCGCCCACATCTTCCACAAGATCAAGCAAACAAAAAATGCAAAATTGCTTGCGGCGTTGCGCAGGGCGACACTCACGACATCGGCAAAAACATTGTAAAAATTATGCTCGAAGCTTCTGGTTACGAAATACTGGACCTTGGACGCGACGTGCCAATTCAAGCATTTATTGACGCCGTGAAAAACGACGGCGCAAAAATGGTTGCGATGTCGACTCTCATGTCGACCTCGATGGAAAACATGGGAAAAGTCATCGAGGCAATGAAAGAACAAGGCGTTCGTGACCAGGCAAAAGTAATCATTGGTGGTGGACCAATCTCACAAGCCTTCGCTGACAAAATTGGAGCAGATGGCTACTCTTCAACTGCAGTTGAAGCAGTCAAGCTTGCCGACGGCTTGATGGGTTATTCCGACTAGTTTTTATCTGAAAGGCAACAAACAATGAAAACTTGGACAGAAAAGGAGCGTCTCTCAGATTCTTGCAAGCTAAAAGAAACTGACCGTCAGCCTTTAATTTGCCCAGGCGGAATGATGAATGCTGTCACCGATGAGATGGCAAAAGCAGCTAAAATTCCTTTCCCTGCGGTACATTCGGACGGAAAAATGCTTGCTGAAATGGCAAAAGCTGCTCATGATCTGAGCGGTCTTGAGAACTACGGCGTTCCATTTTGCATGACAGTTGAAGCCGAAGCTTTGGGTGCAGAAGTCGACTTTGGCGACTCGCTTTGCGAGCCCCACGTCGTTTACGGAGCAATTCAAAGCGTTCGCGACTACAAAAATTTGAAACCAATCGACCTCACAACTGGCCGTCCAAAGGCAGTTCTTGAGGCAATTAAATTGCTTTCTGAACTCGACACCGACGTGCCAGTCATTGGCAATTTGACTGGACCAGTTTCGGTTGCGGGCACCACTCTCGATTGCGAAATTCTTCTTCGTGAAATCAGAAAAGATCACGATGCAGCTCTTGAATACATGGAGTTTGTGACAGAAAGCGTTGCTGCGTTTGGTAAAGCAATGGTTGAAGCTGGCGCCGACTGCGTTTGCATCGCTGAACCAACAGGCACTGGCGAACTTTTGGGGCCTCGCTACTTCGAGGAATTCAGCGTCCAGTTCCTAAACAAAGTGCTTGACCACATGAACGCACCTTGCTCGATTGTTCACATTTGCGGAAACATGAACCCGGTCATCAACTCAATCAAAAACATTCACAGCGATGTTTTCTCGTTTGACGCGATGACTCCAGTCGAAAAAGTGCATGAAGCTGCACCAGAAAAGGCTCTCATGGGCAATGTTTCAACATTCGCACTCGGCAAGCCTGATGCAGAGATCGTAAAACGCATCACCCGCGCTGCAATGAATCATGGCGTAAACATCGTTGCTCCTGCATGTGGAATCGCAACTGTCACACCGCTCACAAACCTTCACGCTATGAAGGAAGTTGTCGAGGCAGGCGCCACTAAATAAAAAAACGACGGAAGACACAAAGCACGGAGTAAATATGGCGGAATTCATTCTTTCTGTTTGTAAAAACGAAAAATCGGACATGGTTGCAGAATCCCAAGCGATTATGGGTTTGCAACCTGCTGAAATCTACAAAGATCCTGAGTTGATTGCTAGGCTTGCAATCATTATTAAAGAACAGCGTGGGCAGCAGTTTTGCATGCTTCCCTTTTGCCACACTTTAGAAGCTGAGGTGCTTGGCGGAAACATCAACCTTGGCGACGAGACAGCAGGAGCTCGCGCAGGTGCTCCAATTTGCGAGGAGCTGAGCGAGGTTTTAAATCTTGCCCCAGTTCCCGAAAAGATGGAGCGTCACGACAACATGCTCAAGGCCGTGAAGATTTTGAAAGACCAAGGTGAGCAGGTGATGTTTTGCATCACTGGTCCAATTGGCACGCTCACTTGTCTAGCCGATTCCAGAAAGATTTTCAAAGAGCAACGTCGCAACCCTGAAGGTTTTGATGCAGTGCTAAAGCACATTTCAAAAGTGCTGATTGACCTCGCAAAAGAAGCGGCGGACGCAGGTGTGGATGCGATTGAATTTGCTGACCCTCCAGCAGCAGTATCAATTGTTGGCCCAAAATTTGCAACCGAAATGGCAGAAAAATTCACACTTGGCTTTGTGGAAGAAATGGCAAAAACGCTTGGCAGCGACACGCCAATTTATCTTTGCCCGCTGGCAGCGACAAAAGACATGAAGCTCGATGATCGACTGCGAATTGTTGCGAAGTGCCCAAAGTCAATTAAATCAATGAGCGCATAAATTAGCCAAGTTGGTCGCAATCACAAGCGACTTTGCTTAAAGACAAAATCCCTCGCGGCTTTGAGCCACCCGTTGTAGCCAACCAATTGGAGACACGGCGAACCCTCAAAGTTAAACGTTAAAGAAGGAAGAAAATGGACAACCCAGAACTTCACATCGTTGCAGGTTTCCTTGGAGCAGGCAAAACTACATTTTTAAATTCCTATTTGCCAACGCTTCCAGGAACAACTGTGGTCATTGAAAACGAAGCTGGCACAGTTGGAGTTGACGGTGCTCTTCTGCCGGAAGACACAAATGTTCGTGAGCTTTCAGCAGGATGCATTTGCTGCACGCTGGCGCCAGAACTGCAAAAGCAACTTGAAGACATCAAGCGCGAATTTGCTCCTCAGCAAATTGTCATTGAGCCTTCTGGGGTTGGGAATCTTTCCGACATAGCAAATCACTGCGAGCGATTTGGCTTCAAGCCAACGCTAAAAATTGCGATGGTTGATGCTTCTGAATTTGAAGATTTTTCTGAAGATTTCGGAACGTTTTACATGGACCAAATTGACAACGCAAATCTCGTTCTTCTGACGCATCAAAACGACATGCCTGAAGAAGACATTGCGCGTGTTGCCGCAAAAATTTCTGAATCAAACCCCGATGCAATTGTGATCACCAGCGACTGGCGCGAGTTGAAAGAAACTGAACTCACAAACATTTGCATCGGCGCCAAAGATGACAAAGGGCACGTTTGCGAATGCGGGCGCTGCCATTGCCATGAGGAAGGTCACGAGTGCAAGCACCATTGCGAGCATGAGCATGACCACGACCATGACGAGCATGACCACAATTATGCGAACAACAACTTTGAGCAGTTCATGTTCGAAGACCTAAAGACTTGGGGCGACACGACTCCACGCGAGGTCACTAAGGCTCTGAAGTCGGGTGATTATGGCAAGGTCTATCGCGCAAAAGGCTTCATTAATTCTGAAAACGGCACAACTCTTTATTACGACTTTGTACCAAATCACCAGGAAATCCACAAGATTTCAAACACTGTAAATGTCGGCCAATTGCGCTTCATCGTGATTGGCAAAGACATCAATGAACAAAAACTACACGAGCTCCTGAGCATAAATTAGGAACTATTAATGGGAAGGAGTTGCATGGCAACTAAAGAAGAACTGCTGCAGAAACTTGCAGACTGTGTAACCGAGATGGAAGACGAAGAGGTTGTTGAGGTTGCGCAGCAATACATCGACGAAGGCTACCCAGCATATGAAGGCATCATGGACGGCCTGGTAAAAGGCATGAACAAGGCAAGTGACCTTTATGACGAAGAGGAATATTTCGTAACCGACATACTTCTTTGCTCAGATGCAATGTATAACGGCCTTGATGTTCTTCGCCCACACCTCCCTGCTGACGCAGAAGGAAGCACCAACAAAAAGAAGGTAGTAATTGGCGTAGTACAAGGCGACACCCACGACATCGGCAAAAACTTGGTGCGCATAATGATGGAAACAGCCGGCTTTGAAATGTTTGACCTCGGCCGAGATGTTCCGCTTGACGACTTTGTTTCCAAAGCAAAGGAAGAAGATGCTGACATCATTTGCATGGCAACTCTCATGACCACAACAATGGGCGGCATGCAGACAGTTATTAAAAAACTCGAAGAAGCTGACATGCGCGACCGCGTAAAAGTCATGATTGGCGGAAGCCCAATCTCGCAAAAATTCGCAGACGAAATTGGCGCTGACGGTTATTCCGCAAATGCGCCAGAAGCAGTAAAGCTTGCAAAAAGACTTGTGGGTGTTGAAAAATAGACAGCTGAGTCAAACTAACATGACTGTTCTCATCAAAACAGGAGAGCAAAACTTTTATTTGAAGGTTAAGGAATGACAATAACAATCAAGATTAAAGACGGGCAAACGTTTGAGGCAGAAGAGTCGAAGACTCTGCTTGAAAGCTTGCTGCACGCGGGGGAATTCATTGACAACCCATGCAACGGTAAAGGCAAGTGCGGCAAATGCAAAGTCAAAGTTGTTGAAGGTGAGTGCTCGCCTCTCACCGACGAAGAACGTCGCCTCCTAAAACCAGAGGAAATCGAAGAAGGGGTTCGCCTCTCTTGCATCACTTACCCAAAAGGTGACGTCACTGTCGAACTGATGCAGAAAGTGCTCGAGCATAAAGTTCTGACAACAGGCAAGATTCCAGAATTCGAGCGCGACGAAAACTTGAGCGGCTATGGCTTTGCTATCGACATTGGAACAACCACTGTGGTTGCGTCATTGGTTGACCTCTCAAGTGGCGAGGAACTCGCCAGTGCTTCTGACATCAACGCACAAAAGCACTATGGCCTCGATGTTCTCACGCGCATCACCTATGAATATGAGCATCCAGAAACTGGAATTGAAGAGCTGCAGGTTGCGATTGTTAATTCTCTAAACGAGCTGATGGCCGATGCCTGCAAGAAAGCAAAAGTGAGCGTTAGCGACATTTGCAAAATT
>JAUMVS010000069.1:1535-7364 GCA_030530045.1 Phoenicibacter congonensis | reverse complement strand
GTTGGTCTTTGCTTCGACCCAGTGGCGGCCGTTCTTCGCAAAGTGGAAGCACTCTCCAGCTTTAATCGTGTGCTCCTTGCCTTCGTAGCCGATGAGTCCCTCGCCGTCAATCGCGAAAATAATTGCCTCGCCCGGCGCCGAGTGCTCCGACAGCCCTTGCCCCGCGTCGAACGCCATCATCACGAACTTCATTTTGTCGTTGTGCACAATGTCCATGTTGAGCACGCGCTTCTCGGCGTAGGGCAGCAGGTCGGCCATTTTAAAAATCTCGCCTGGTTGAATTGCTTCGTTCATTTTGTCGCTCCTTCCAATTTCGATTTCAGTGTAGATTGCCGATTTTTCCGTTCGCATGCCAACGAGCGAGTCGACTGGCGTGAGAATGAGGTTGCCTTCATGCAGAATAAGTTTCTTGGCGGTGAAACCATAGATTTCCAGCTCGCCCTCCGCGACCAAAATCAGCTTGTGGTAGGGGAAAGTCTCGGCGCTGATGTCGGTGTTTTGCGCCAGCGAAAAATAAATCACAGGGTTGGACCCGCGGTGAATCGCACGGCTCATCGTGCACCCGCGCA
Organism: Phoenicibacter congonensis; assembly: GCA_030530045.1. Taxonomy (GTDB): domain Bacteria; phylum Actinomycetota; class Coriobacteriia; order Coriobacteriales; family Eggerthellaceae; genus Phoenicibacter; species Phoenicibacter congonensis_A. The sequence continues at coordinate 6,795 of JAUMVS010000069.1, read as the reverse complement.
CCGGCTGGTTGTTAGCCGCAATCGAGAAAACTTTTCCAACTACTTCATCCATATCGTTATGATAATTCAAGCCCAGGGCCGCTTTTGCTTAGTTTCTCTTTTCTTTTTTCATAAACCTATGCGAGAAAATCGCTTGTTCAGATGCTTTTTTTACACTGAAAAGAAAAATTAATCGACTTCTTATTCTTCAAAAGAGATGTCAGTTTTCTGCTGTTTATGATTAACGCAAAAAATGCGCAACTCTGGCGTTTAAGGTGGCGGAAAAGATTTAGCGGAAAGTCGTGTATTCGTAGACGGTGAGCGCCGTCATCCCGATCGCGATTGTGATTGTGAGCGCGAAAAGCGCCTGGTCGGAAAGCTTGTTGATGAGTTTTTCGCCGATGGGGTAAATAAACCAGACGAACACCGAGAGCAATCCTGCAATCATGATGTCGTTCACGATCCACGCTTGCCCCAAAATGTTGCCCGGCAGGCGCGAGTTGTCCCACAGCGGGTAGACGCCGAATTCGTTCGGGCGGTTTTGGATGAAGCCTTGCGTGAGCTCGGCTGCCATCGCGACGAACACGCTCACGATGAAGAAATGCGCACCGGCTTTGACGCCCGATTGGCGCCAGTGCAGCAGCATTTTTTGGTAGGGCACGAGCACAATTGACGCAATCACGACGCCAATTCCGTAGACAAAAAATGGGTAATTGATGTCGCTCCACACGCCAGAATTCGGGTCGACGATGCCGAAGAAATAGTCGTTGAAGCTGCAATAAATCCACTCGCACCAGTGACCCACGACACTGAAAATGCAGAAGTAAATAACCATGTGACACCAAAAACGCCAGCTGCGCAGGCGCTGCATGTCGTTCCGCCAAATTTCGCGGATGCTCTGCTTTGTGAATTTTGGGTCTTTGTTGGTCAAGTGAATCCTTCGTTTCGATTGTTTAATTATTGCATGTTGCGCCCTCTGCGCTGGCAACATTTAGCAACCTACACCGCATTTCGTAATCGCTGCACAATTTTGCAAAACGGGGGCGATGAGTGATTTCTGGAGTGATTTCCGCGATTATTTAAGCAGCCTTTTTGGGAGTTTCTGCGTCGTTCGATGGCTTCGCGAAAAAGGACATTTCGAGGGCTTGGGTGTGGCAAGCGGTGATGCACTTTTGGCAACGGATGCACTCGACCGAGTTCTGGATTTTCGAAGGGTCAATCTCCATCGGGCAAACTTTGGCGCATTTTCCGCATGAAACGCAGTTTTGTGGGTAGAACTTCATCGACCACACACTAATCTTGTTCAGCAGGCCATAGATTGCGCCGAGCGGGCACATCGCTTTGCAAAAGAAGCGCTCGTTTAGCACGCACATCACAATTGTGATCACGAGAATCGCAGTTTTGAGCGAGAAAAGCTCACCGATGATTGCCTGGTATTCAGGGTGCGCCGCGAGAATTGGAATGCCTGCCTCGAGCGTGCCGATTGGGCAAATGTATTCGCAGAAGGCTGGAATTCCGACGCCGAAGTTCGTGAGCACGACAGGCGCCACGAGAACAAAGCCCACTAGCAGGACATATTTCAAATATCTCACCACGTGTGGAAGCTTGATTTTGGGACTTGGGATTTTATGAATGAGCTCTTGCAGAAGACCGAATGGGCAAAGGAAGCCGCAAACGCCGCGCCCGAAAATCACGCCGATTGCAAGGATGAAGCCCACGACGTAGAAACTAAAGTTGAACTGCGCGGAGCCCGCGTCCGCCTGCATCGCGCCAATCGGGCAGGCCGTTGTTGCGGCAGGGCACGAATAGCAATTCATGCCTGGGTTGCAAAAATTCTTCCACTGGCCTTTGTAAATCGTGCCGTCGAAAAAATTAGTGACGTTGGCATTTGAAAACCCAAACGCCACGACTTGCAGAGCTTTTCTTTTTACCTCAGTTGTGATTTTCACTTTCTACCCCAGCCCCATGCACTCAAGGCAAATGTTGACCGCGCGCGTGAACACGACGTAGAGTTCGCCGCGCAAAATGCCTGCAACGATAAAGATTATTGCTATGGCGAAAATGCCCGCCTGGCTCGTCAGTCTTGATTTGGATGAGAGAGCCAGTTCCTTTTTAGCTTTCTCCATGGTGCGTCGTCGCTATTTCGCGAGCAAATCTTCGAGCGCCGATTTGTAGGTATCGACCTGCGCTCCAACGATTGGGCCAGCTACGACCTGGCGATTGCTGTCAACAATCACAGTTGTTGGAACTGCTACCAGCGAAGAAATTGCACTGTTAAACGTTGAGTTTGCGCACACGTTTGTGAAGGTCACGCCTTTCGCGGAACAAATCGATCGTGCAGTTTCATATTCCTGCGCATCGGTTCCGTTCGCATCAATCACAACGCCAATGAGTTGCGCGTCGTCGCCCATCTCGTTAGCCCAAGTTGCAAGTTCTGCCATCTCGCCGATGCAAGGTGAGCAATATGTCCCCCAAAAATTGACGACAGTGTATTTCTTCTGTGCGAAAATGTCGCCTGTGACCTGGTTTCCGTCAAGGTCAGTTGAGTTGAAATTTGGGAGTTCTGTTAGCTGTGATTTCACGTCGCTACCTTCTTTCGTTGATGTTGTACCGCTTTCGGAGCCCGAATTCGCACAGCCCACAAAACCGAAAGCAAGTGCGATAGCGATGAACACGACGGCTAGATTCTTAGTCATAGTTTTCATATTTGCTCCTTTCTAAAAGCCTAATTCTAATAAATTTTTCCCAGGTAAACTAAACATTTCTGAGCAGCGTCGCGCGCCGTCGATTTTTGATAAACTAGGGTCATGGACAATCAATTCGATAAACTTGTAATCATCTCTTCGCCCTCTGGTGGCGGAAAAGGAACGCTAATTTCAAAGCTGTTGAGCGATCTCGACAATGTTTGGCTGAGTGTTTCGGCAACTTCTCGTCAACCTCGCGAGGGTGACGTCGACGGAAAAACCTATTACTTTATGACGCGCGACGAATTTCAGGAGGCCGTTCGCAACAACGGTTTTTTGGAATGGGCAGAATACAGCGGCAATTTTTACGGAACGCCTTTAAAGCACATTGAGGAGCATCTGAATAACGGAAACGTTGTTCTGCTTGAAATTGAGGTGCAGGGCGCTGCCAACGTTATGAAAAAGTGCCCAGGTTGCCACAGTGTTTTCATCGAACCGCCGTCTTTGGAAGTTCTTGAGCAGCGTCTTCGTGGCCGCGCGACCGATTCTGAGGAGTCAATTTTGAAGCGCATGGAAGCTGCAGTTGTTGAGCTTGAGCAGGCAAAAAATTATGAAAAAGTCATCGTGAATGACGATTTAGAGGTTGCATTTCAAGAGCTAAAAGAGTATATTAAGAAAGTTGCAAACTAAACTGTACAGGAGATTTTAATAATGAGTATTGTTGAGCCAAAGATTCATGAGCTCTTGAATGAATCAGAAAACGACCGCTTTTTGCTGTGTGCGATGGCTTCGCAGCGCGCTCATGACATCACTGACATGATGAGAGGTCAGCGCAACCGTGCAAAAGGCACCGACAGCGCTAAAGACATCGCAGTTGCAAGCAACGTGAAGCCTCTCACAATTGCTTTCAACGAAATTCACAGCGGGGAAATTTCATACGACCCCGAAACGATTGACGCAATTCATCACTAAATCATGACAGCTGAAAATTTTCAGCGAGTTGTTCTTGTTCATTATCACGAGATTGGCCTTAAAGGCCACAACCGTGGTCGATTCGAGCAAAAGCTAGTAAATAACATCAAATCTTTGACAGGCGATTTCCCAGTGAGCGCCTGTCATCGCATTAGCGGCCGCATTATTGTTTTTCTGACGGAAGGAACGTCGCGCGAAAAGCAAATGCGAGCTGCTGATTTCATCGCAACCATCCCTGGCGTTCAGCGTGTTTCTGCTGGTTTTAAATGTGCGGCGGAATATGACGTTATGAAAGAGCTGGCTGTTGAGGCGCTCAAAGACGCTGGCGATTTCTACACTTTCAAGGTGCAGGCTCGCCGCAATCACACGAATTTCGAACCCGATTCAATGGTCATGAACCGCGAAATCGGCGCTGTTCTCTGTGATGCTTTCCCTGATAAAAAAGTAAAAATGCGCGAACCCGATGTACAGGTCAATGTTGAAGTCATTGAAAATCAGTGCTTTATCTGCGGTTTTTCGAAGCCTGGCGTTGGTGGCTTGCCTGTTGGATCTTCCGGAAAAGTCATGTGCATGCTTTCTTCGGGAATCGATTCTCCAGTTGCTGCTTGGAAAGTGGCAAAGCGCGGAGCCGTTTGCATCGGCGTTCATTTTTCGGGCCGCCCTCAAACTGGCGACACTTCGGAATATCTCGTGGAAGACATCGCCAAGGTGCTGGCAAAACGCGGCTGCATGAAGGAGTTCTACGTTTGTCCAATTGGCGACTACCAGCGAAAAATTGCACTTGCTTGCACGCCAAAGCTGCGCGTTGTTCTTTATCGTCGCCTCATGTTTAGAGTCGCAAATGCGCTGGCGGAAAAACGCGACGCAAAAGCAATTGTTACTGGTGAGAGCCTTGGTCAGGTCGCATCGCAGACCATGGAAAACATGATTGCGACGCAGGATGCTTCCGACAAAATGGTGCTTCGCCCGCTCATTGGTTTTGACAAACTTGAGATTATTGATGAGGCAATTCGCCTTGGCACGTTTGAAATTTCGTCGCAAGACGCAGCCGATTGCTGCACTTTGTTTATGCCAAAGATGCCAGAAACTCACGCTAATTTAGCTGAAGTTTTGGAAGAAGAAGCTAAGTTTTTTGAGGAATCTTGGGTCGAAGACATCGTCAATAACGCTGAACTTCATCACGTATAAACACTCAATTTACGCTCAATCTCAGTTTTAGTTTTTAAGAGAGCAACTTAAGTCGAGTTGGCGTCAGAATCCAAAGAATTAAACTACCATCAACCAGGCAATTCCCCTGGTTTTTCTTTTGCTGCCGAACTCTGCGCAAGCACCTTAAGCATCCTTTATTGATGCGTTTATTCCATTACTTCTGCGCTATTTTCGGAAAATTATTCCGAATTTTACGGAAAATTATCTCGAAATCTTCACTGTTCTTTCACTCGAGTTTCATTTTTGCTTCACTGTTCTTTCACTTTCGCATTAACTTTTATGCAAAGTTCATGGACAAAAATTACATTTTTGCTTCACAGTTCAAACACTCGGAACTTCACTTTGAAAAGTTAAAAACTTCACAATTCTTGCACTGTAGCTACACCTCTTTGCGCACTCGCCAGTGATTAAAAGTT
>JAUMVS010000069.1:0-1525 GCA_030530045.1 Phoenicibacter congonensis | reverse complement strand
TGTGGCAATTGTGAGCGAGGAGGTTTTTGTGTCGTTTCAAGACTTTGCTTTAGACCTAGAAGAAGACAAAAAGAACAGGAGTTATAAACTGGTCTATTTAATTGGTGTGGCAGTGCTTCTGCTGCTCGCGATTGTCTATTTTGCTTTTAGTTTTTTCTCGGCGACGGAGTCTAGCGGAGTTGAGGTGACTAAAGAGCAAGATGCGCAGGAGACGCAGGCTTCGAAGAAGATTTATGTGCACGTGGCTGGCGAAGTGAATGCGCCTGGACTCATTGAACTCGATGAGGGTGCTCGCGTGTCAGAGGCGATTACGTTGGCGGGCGATGCGACCGAAGATGCAAACGTTGCGGGCGTGAACTTGGCTAAGAAATGCGAAGATGGCGAACAAATCATTGTTCCGAAAAAGGCCGCGGAAGGCGATGCTGCCTCAAGTGGTGATGGGGCTGCTTCTTCGGGCGCGTCTTCTGCGACGGGGAAGGTGAACATTAATACTGCCGACTCTGCTGAGTTGCAAACGATTTCTGGAATTGGCCCTTCGAAAGCCCAAAAAATCATTGATTACCGAACTCAAAATGGATCGTTTAAGTCGGTCGATGACCTCACGAATGTCTCTGGAATTGGTGACAAAACCCTGGCTTCAATTCGAGATCAGATATGCGTCTAATTTCAAGAGGCAGAAGTGCTCGAAGTTTTGCCAAGAGCGAATTAGAGGAACTTAGCAAACTCGATCCAATGAGTGAAACTGGAGTTTCGAGCAAGCGCAGAACAGCGACTGTGGAGCCTTGCGTAAGCATGTCTTCTAAACCTGCAAGCAACGAGTTTTCTGAACCTCCACAAAACGTGCCTTTTAAACTTGCAGACAGCGAGCCTTCTAAATCAGCAGAAAACGAGGCGCACGATTTTGAGGATATTCGTCTTAAAAAGCCAAAAGTAATTCTCGATGACAAATCTCCACGCAGGGCAGAGCCTCCGTTTCTAGTGGTTTGCGCGGTGGCTCTGTGGGTTTCATGCGCTGCTTCCTTTTATTTCTCGAGGCAAGTTCCTGCTGAGCTTGAAAACTACCTGGTAGTGGCATTATTTGCACTCCTAATCATCTGTGTTCTTGCTGCCTTCGCAAAGCGCTTCCGACGTCAATTCCTAATAGCTTCTTTTTTGGTGCTAGGTTTGCTTCTTGGTGTCGGGCAAAATGCAAAGTTGAACGCTGACTGCAATTCTTTTGCGGAGCTCAGCGGAAAAGAATTACACGCAACGTTGTTTGAGGATTCTTCGGTGGGTGATTATGGCGTCTCTGCTGTCTTGGATGTCGACACAGGGACAGGAAAACACCTGCGTGTGAGTGCAGACTTCTCTGAAGGCGTTTCGCTTCTTAACGGCGAAAAGGTTACATTTTCAGGCACATTTAAAAGTTTTAAAGCGGCTTCTCGCGACTACTACTTCAACAAGGGAATTTGCTGCCAGGTAAAAGTCTCGAAGTTCTCGGTCGTGGACGCAACCCCGCTCGCGTTCATAATTTTCGCACGAAAGA
>JAUMVS010000068.1 GCA_030530045.1 Phoenicibacter congonensis | reverse complement strand
AACAAGAATGAGTGCGTTTTGGTTGTAACGCAGGACGGACAAGTTCTTGACTACACGCTCTACCAGCTCGGTCTTCGTGATTACAGTGAATACAAAGAGCTCGTTCGCGCTGTTGTTGAGGAAAAGGAATCTAACGTTGAGGCAAAAGATGCGACGTTTACCTATTCTGATCTCATGAACATTGAGATGAAGGTCATTGTAGGTGCTGACACCTATCAAAAAGACGACACCTATGACGTTTGGGTTGATAAATCAGAAGACAAAGAATTCATGGAAAACGTCATCGAGAATAAATCGGAAACCATGAAAATTGTCGGCATCGTTAGCCCTAAGGAAGGGGAGAACAGTGCGGTTCTAACTCCTGGTGCAATTTATTACACTAACGACATCGTCCTAGACACAATTGAAAAAGCAAGCAAAACTGAGATTGTCAAAGAGCAGCTCGCCAACAAAGACAAAGACGTCTTTTCTGGAAAAGACTTTTCTGAATCATCGAGTGCTTCTAACTTCGACACTTCGCAGCTAATCAGCATCGACGAGGGAGCAATTTCTGCCGCTTTTAAATTTGACACATCGTCGCTTAATTTGAGTTTATCGAGCATCAGCGCTAATTTCTCAGCTGATGACATTGGGTCTTCGCTTCCTGCAATCGACCAAGACAAACTAAACGAAATTTTGTCTGGCTCTGGAACTAGTCCTTTGAGCCAAGAGGGAATTTATGCATTTGCATCTGCGCTGCTAAATGACTACGTGGCAAAGGAGGGGCAGTACGATTCGCCTGACGCCTATCTCATGTCGCCTGATGCAGCTATTATTTTCCAAACATACATTCCAGGCATGGTAAATCCTGACTTTGCGACCTCGATCTCCTCTGCTCTCACTGAATACATGAGCAGCTACATGGAAGAAGCTATGACGGCTGTTTCGAAGACGCTGACCGCAAAGATGCAGGCTTCAATGCAGCAGGTTTCTACACAGCTAACATACAGCCTTGCTAATGCAATTTCGGTTGACCAAGAGGCGCTTAAGAATGCGTTTAAGCTCAACATGAGCACCGATGAGTTGCAGGGAGCAATTCTTGCGATGATTAGCGGAAGTGATACAAGTTCGGCCGACACAAACCTGCAGACGCTTGGCTATGCCGACCTTTCTGTGCCAACAGCAATTGACATTTACGCTAAAGACTTTGACACAAAGCAGGCTGTTAAAGATGCACTTGACGATTATTCAACAAAGATGAAAAACGAAGGCAACGATGACAAGGTTGTTTCCTACACCGACCTTGTTGGCGTAATGATGAGCGGCGTTCGCACAATTATCAACGTCATTAGCTACTTGCTCATCGCGTTCGTTTCAATTTCGCTCGTTGTATCCTCAATCATGATTGGCATCATTACCTACGTTTCGGTTCTCGAAAGAACGAAAGAAATTGGAATATTGCGCTCAATTGGCGCAAGCCGCAAGAACATCTCGCAGGTCTTTAACGCGGAAACAATCATCGAGGGCTTGATAGCTGGCGTCATGGGAATTGTGGTCACAGCGCTTCTGTGCATCCCAGCTTCGGCCATTGTAAAGATGCTAACAGGCGTTAACAACATTGCATCACTGCCATTAAATGCAGCAATTATTCTGATTGCAATCAGCGTGTTCCTGACTTTTATCGCAGGCCTCATTCCTGCAGCGTCTGCTTCGCGCAAAGACCCAGTTATTGCCCTTCGCAGCGAGTAAGCCACTGCTTGAACGATGCGTTCATTTATTTCACGGACGCAAGTTTAGTCAGAAGCTACAAAACTACGCAGTTTATTTGCGTGTTAAAACAAATCAAAAACGGCGCTTGATTTATTTCTCGGCGCCGTTTTGTGATTTTTTGTTCTTGTCTTTTTGCTTGTGCCTTAGATTGGCCGGTAACTCTAGATGGTAAGAGGTATCGCGCATTAACCTGTCTGGGTTGCTACTCTGCTACGCTTTCTGCGATCTCGTGAATTGCTTTAATTGCTGCGTCGACTTCGTCAAATGTTGTGAATGAACAGAAGCCGAAGCGCACGATGCCTTGGTTTACAGTTCCAAGTGCTTCGTGCATGAGAGGAGCGCAGTGCGCGCCTGGGCGTGTGCAAATGTTGTAATCGCAAGCAAGGATGTCGGCAACTTCGGAAGAATCGGCATCTCCAAGGTTGATTGCTGAAATTCCGCAACGTCCGAGTGGGTTTCCTTTGCCGCCATAGAATTTAATTCCTGGTACGTCTTTGACGCCTTCCTCGAATCTCTCGATGCAGTCGTTAGTGTGTTTCCTGATTGCTGCAGGAGTCTTTTCAAGCACGTAATTCACGCCCGCTGCGAAACCTGCAGCTCCGTGAGCATTTGCAGTGCCTGCCTCAAGTGATTCTGGCATGTAGTCAGGATGCACTTTGTCGTAGGAATGAACGCCACTTCCACCGACTTTGTAGGAAGGAATTTCGATGCCTTCCGCCACAGCGATAGCGCCAATTCCTTGTGGACCATAAAGCGATTTGTGGCCAGTGACGCAAACGATGTCGTAGCCGCCATCTTCCATGTCGATGTCAACTACACCAGCAGTTTGCGCAGCGTCAATGATGATTTTTGCGCCGTGTGCATGTGCGATTTCTGCTTGCTTTTTAATGTCGTAAATGTCACCAGTTAGGTTAGATGAATGAGTGACTACGGCCCATTTTGTCTCTGGAGTAAATGCTGCTTCGAAGTCGTCCATGTTTAGCTGACCCTGCTCATCAATTGGCACAATTGTGAGCTTTGCCCCTTGGCTTTCTTTTCTGTAAAGTGGGCGCAGCACCGAGTTGTGGGAAGCGGCGGTTGTAATTACGTGGTCGCCAGGCTTGATTAACCCTTCGACTGCAATGTTTAATGATTCAGTGATGTTTGCTGTGAGAGCAACTCTCTCGGGGCTTGGTGCGTGCAAAAGTTCACAAATTGCGGCACGTGCCTTGAATAAAGCCATAGATGAAGCGATTGCTGCGGGGTGTCCGCCTCTGCCTGGCCCTCCAAATGAAGTTAGTGCTTCTGTGATTGCTTGAACGACACTTTCTGGCTTCTTCATTGTTGAAGCTGCGTTGTCGAGATAAATCAATTCATCCATGGTTATTCCTCTCAAATTAAAAGGGAACGGAAGTCACATTTTAGAAAAATCGCCCCAGCGCGTTTTTCTGGAGCGATTTTAAAAAGCTGAATTGGAAGTTTGGATTTATCTAGTTAATACGCTTCTGCGCGTTAACTCTTTTAAAGCTACTGCGTAATAACTAGAGCTCTAGCTCGTAGACTTCATCCATGTCAATTTCATTTTCTTCAATGAGCTTGACAATCCATTCCTTGTTGTCAATTGGTTCGCGCCATGATAGACCGCAACCAGCTGAAATGACGCGAGGAACAGGAATTAGCCTTCCAGCAGCTCCACTTTCTTTAGCGACTTTCTCCATGTGCATTGCACCGGTTGTCGTATGAAATGTAACTACTGCATAAAGCTCTTTGTTTGCCATGTTCCTCGCCTCAAAATATTTAGTTTAGTGTCAGACGGAAGTCGCTGCCTTCTTCTGCGATGGTGACTTGCTTACCACGTTTCTTTGACATTCTCTCGACATTGTCGCGAGGAATTGCGCTAGAAACGAGAACCTGAATCTCCTCGTCTGGATGCTCTTTGATTGCAGCCAAAGTGAGCATTACTGGTTCTGGACATTGAAGCCCTCTTGCGTCAACTTCTACCATTTTCTACCTTCCTGATTTAATACCGTAATTATTTTATCCATCTAGCGATGATGCACAGGGAAAATCCTGCAATTTAACTAGCAAGTTTCCTTTGTTTTCTTAAGGTTAACAGCTGCGATGATGAAAAGCACAACGATGCAAACGATAAGAACGATTTGACCTGCAGTTGAAGGGCCGCCAGCAACAGCTGCTTTTTCTGCTGTAGCTGCAGAAGCTGCTGCGCCTGCAAGACCAAAGTTGTGAGCGAAAGCTGCACCGATGAGCATTCCGAGGAATGTCATTGCACCATCGCAAGAACCCTGTCCAGCGAGTGTCATTTGACGAAGTGGGCATCCACCTGCAAGAACAGCGCCGAAGCCTACTGCATAAAGGCCAAGGATGTTCCAAAGGTGCTGAGCGTGAGCGATTGGTTGGCCATCAAAAGAAAGCTTGAAGTTGCCTGTAACAACGTTGTAAATTGCCATTACAACGAACATGCCAAGGATAGGGAGAAGGAGGCTGAAGTCCTTCATGAGGATAGCGTTTCTTGTGCCACCTGCGAAGCAAATTCTGCTCTTCTGAGCAATTGCGCCAATGATGAGTGCAACGATGAGAGCGATTGCCATTGGAGCGTGCTTTGAGCCAGGGCCTGATTGGCTAACTGCGAAAACACCAGCGAAGATGCTGACACAAAGACCAACAATCAGAAGAATTGGAAGAACTGTGCCTGCAGCTGGTTTTGTTTCATGCTCGCGACCGAGTGAGAAGCCTTTCTTCAGGAAGAAAGTGCCTGTTGCAATGCCAGCGACAAAGCCGATGAGACCAACCCATGCATTGAGGTCGCCAGCTGCCATTCTCAAAATCATGCGAAGCGGGCAGCCCAAGAAAATGAGAGCGCCAATCATCATGATGAAGCCGAGAACGAAGCGAACCATAGGGGATGAGCCAGCTGTTGATTTGTACTCATGAGAGGCGAGTGCAATGAGGAACGAGCCAACTACAACGCCCACGATTTCTGGACGGAAATACTGAACAGTTTCAGTAGTTTGGAGCTTCATAGCGCCAGCTGTGTCGCGAATAAAGCATGCGGCACAGAATGCCATGTTGGCAGGATTGCCAAAGAATGCGAGCAGGGTAAAGCCAAGACCGCAAATCAGACCACCGATGATGAGGCCCGTGTTATTGTTGAAAAACTTTCCTAATTTTTCCATTTGAGTTAAAACCCTCCAAAAAGTTGTTTACTTGTTTTTTTGCGTGAACACACAAAAACCGCCCACCTGGGGTTCTATTAATCGTAATGAGGTTCAGCAAAAATACTTTGCGCAGAAATAGTTGCAATTTACATAAATCTTTGCAGCTGATTTAATGTTGCAGCAGATTTAGAAGGTGTACTGAAGAGACAGAAAAACGCGACACCTTCGCAACTGACTTTCATTTTAACTGAGAATAATTTTTTAAACATATGAACTTGGTTTTTGAATAAATTTTGATTGTGTAATATTTTTTGAAATGGAGTCTTTCGCAGGGAAATGTTTGCGAACCACTAAAGGTAGCTTGCTTCTAAATTTCTGAGTGCCAAACGCACTTTTGATGCTTGTGTTGGTTTTTCGAATTTTGATGCTGGAACAAGCCTGTGTTCAGGAATTAAAATCGCGTGCTTGTTTGCATGTGCAGCTCGGCTGACGTTTCTGTAGGCGTCGTCTTCGCCAATTAAATGTGCGATTTGAGTCGGCGTTACAGTGCATCCATAACCAGTTTTGAAAAGCTCCTTCCAAACTTTCTTCTCAAAGTCGCTCCCTTGCAGCAGAATTGGCACGTTAAAGCGTTTTCTCTCTCCGCTTAAATATTGAAGAATTTGAGTGGAGCACTCGTTTGTGACCGCTGTCGGTTCGAAGCTTCCGCTCATGTGTTTTGCGCCAAGCGCAACAGCAGTGATTTGTTTTTTATTGCTAGCGATTGTAATATGGCCGAACTTGGAGTTGTAAATGAAAAAAGTTAGGTCGCAAACTTTCAAAACTTCCCCTCTCAGGCTCTCAAATTATCATCAATTATATAATCTAACTAAATCACAAAACACAATTTAGAGGACAGTTTTTATGTTTCAAAAAGTACAAATTTCACCATCAATTCTTTCAGCCGATCTCTGTAATTTGGAAAAAGAAATCAAGGCAATTGAGGCGGCAGGTGCCTCTATGGTTCATGTTGACGTTATGGATGGTCATTTTGTGCCGAATTTGACATTCGGTCTTCCTCTTGTAAAACGACTTCGTGAGATAACCGATTTGACGCTTGATGTTCACTTGATGATTTCAAACCCTGTCGAGTTTGCAGAGCGCTACCTCGATGCTGGTGCCGACATTTTGACCGCGCACATTGAGGCAGGCACGCCTGATGAGCTCGTAACTTTTGCTCGCAAGGTGCATGCTGCAGGGAAGAAGGCAGGCGTAGCGCTTCGTCCAAGCACTAAGCCTGAGGCTATCGATGACGTCATCGAGTCGTTTGACATGGTTCTTCCAATGAGCGTTGAGCCTGGCTTTTCTGGTCAAAAATTCCAACCTAGCGTCATTGATGCCATGGCAGAAATTTGCGCGATTGCGGCAGCTCACAACTGCAAGCCTTTGATGCAAGCCGATGGAGGAGTTGGCGTTGGAACTGCGCAAAAGGTATGCACTTCTGGTGCTGACGTTCTCGTGTGCGGAAACGCATGCTTCTGCGCTGAGGATTACTCAAAGGCGATTTCTGCTATTAAAGTTGATGCTGAACTCGGAAGAACAGCTGGTCTTAAAAAGCAAGAGCTTTTGGCTCAGTATCTTTAAGGGGTTGCGCATGGCAGAACGTCAAATTTATCTTGACTATGCAGCTACAGCACCTCTCTGCGAAGAGGCTCGCGATGCGATGCAGCCCTACGTTTCAGCTTTTGGAAACGAAAGCCTTGAGTTTCGAGGAAATGCTAATTCGCTTTACACTTTAGGTCGCGACGCACACAACCAAATGGAGGCATCACGAAGGGAATTTTCGAAAGCCATTGGCGCTAAACGCGCTGAGGAAGTGATCTTCACTGCCAGCTCTACCGAGTCGATATTTCTCGCCCTTGCGGGTCTATTTAATGCAAACAATTGCAAAACAATAATTACATCTTCAATTGAGCACCCAGCTGTTCTCGAGGCTGCTCGTTCTGTTGCAGGTAAAAACAATGTTTGCGAATTAAAAGTTGACAAATGGGGCTTTGTTTCCGCCGAGGATTTATCGAAAGCTATCAGCAACTGCGAGTCGCCTCTGGTTTCAATTCAAATGGCAAATTCAGAGCTTGCAAGCGTTCAGAATATTTCTGAACTTGCAAAAGTTGCCCACGATGCAAGCTGTTTGTTCCACACTGATGCAACGCAGGCTCTTGGCAAAGTTAGGTTCAACGCCGCAGAACTCAGCGTTGATGCGGCTTCTTTTTCTTCCCATAAAATTGGAGGACCACAAGGTGTCGGCGCACTTTACCTAAAAAATTCTGTGAAATTCTCAAGTCCAATCGTTGGGGGTGGACAAGAATCGAAACGCAGAGGCGGCACTCAGAACGTCTGCGGAATTGTCGGGTTTGCGGCTGCTGCAAAGGCGGCTTGTGAAAACCTTGATGAAGAGGCATCGAGATTAGCAACTCTCAAGTCTAAATTAGTTGTGTCTTTGTCATCCTTGACCACTTCAGCAAACAAAAACGTTAG
>JAUMVS010000067.1 GCA_030530045.1 Phoenicibacter congonensis | reverse complement strand
CGCAGTTCAGAGTGCGGTCCAGCGCACACGATTTTTACTTTCCAGCGCATGCTCGAGCTTTTTGACATTAGGGAAGACGCCGAAGTTCAAGAGTTCGCTTCGCAGCTTTACACTAACGCACTGAGCCTGCTGAACAGGGAAAACTCAGCGGCGATGAATATTTAGGAGTTTTTATGTCTTTGATTTCTATAATTTGCGGCTCGCCTCGCGAAGAAGGTCGATGCCAATGTTTTGCTTCAGGCGTTTTCGAGGAGAAGATTGCTATGAACCCCGACAGCGAAGTCGCGCTTGTTTCAATTGCCGACATGGACATTTGCGGGTGTGACGGCTGCGATGGTTGCAAGGATGATTTCGAGTGCGTCATCGACGATGACATGCCCGACATCATGGAATATTTCCGCGAGTCCGACGAGCTCATCATCGTCTCGCCGATTTATATGGCAGGTGTTCCTTCCCAGTTCAAGGCTGTGCTTGATCGTTTGCAGCCGCTTTTTTGGGAAGACGTGCGCCACGGCGAGATGAAGCCTGCCGAGGTTCATCTTTTTGGCGAAGGCAAAGACCCATACGGCTCCGATGGCGCCGTTCTTTCAATCAAATCGGCGTTGCATGTCGCTGGATACGAAGTGAAAAATGTCGAGCTCCACATTAACTAATCCAACCGTCGCATCAAAAATGCTTGCCGAGCATGGCATCGAACTTAGCCATGCACTCGGACAAAACTTCCTCATTAACGGCAGCGTTGTTGAAAGAACAATCGCTCTTGCAGAAGTTAATGAGAACGACCGAGTTCTCGAAGTTGGTCCTGGCATTGGCGCTCTCACAGTTCCGCTTCTAGAAACTGGTGCGCGTGTCACCTCCATTGAGATGGATGAGAGGCTCTACGATTTAATTCGCGAAAATGCTGCGTTTGCTGGCGACTCTTTTACGCTTGTTGAAGGAGATGCCCTTGATGAAAAGCTTTTGCATTCGCAACAAGACACTGTTTTTGCAAGCAACAAGCTCGTTGCAAATCTTCCTTACGGGATTGCTGCAACGCTAGTGCTTCGTTATCTTCAAATCATGCCTGCGCTTGAATCGGTTACGGTTATGGTTCAAAAGGAGGTCGCCGACAGAATGATGGCGACTGTTGGCACGAAAAATTACGGTGCCTACACTGTGAAGCTGCGACTTTATGCCGACCCTGCTGGTTCTTTTTTCGTGGGCCGCAACAATTTCTTGCCTGCACCACGCGTCGATAGCGCAATAATTAAATTAACAAGACATGCACGACACCAGGATTCCGACTCTGCAAAAATCCTAAAAAATGCATGTATAGCTGCCGATTCTGCTTTCTGTAATCGCAGAAAAACAATCTACAATTCCATGAAGTCCTATTTCGGAAAAGGCAAGGCTGAATCAATTTTGAAATGGCTCGAATCTTGTGGCGTGAGCCCTGAAATTCGAGGCGAGAAGTTGGAGCCAGAAACCTATTTTGCGCTGGGCGAACAGTTTGATTATTTCTTTGACTAGTGCAATAATGACTTGCTGGAATTTTTCCACGTTTTAATGACTTTCGAACATTTTTAAGGAGCACCACATGGCGCTTACTCGCGGTAAGAAACTCGCATCCGACGCCAGCGCAAGCAAATCTAACACCGCGGCTGGCAATAAAAACAAAAATCCAAAGAGCAAAAAGAGCTCTTCTACCAGGAGAAACATTTGGCTGTTGATTATCACCACAATTTTGGTGGCAGCTTCTGTTTTCATGTTCACGCCTCCAAGCGAGAAAATCAACCAAGGCCTCGACATTCGCGGCGGTCTTTCGGTTGTTCTGACCGCGCACACTAGCGATGGTTCAACTCCAACAAAAGAACAAATGGAGACAAGCCGTTCAATCATCGAGAGCCGCGTTAATGCTCTCGGTGCGACTGCGGCAACCGTTCAACTCCAGGGTAACGACCAGATTCTCGTTCAAATCCCTGGCTTGCAGGACACTCAAACTGCACTTGACACAATTGGCAAAACCGGCCAACTCTCGTTTGCGCGCCTCGACTCGTTCACCGACTCCGATGTTCAAACTAAAATCAACAACGGCAATTATGGCGGCTACGAAACTGTAACCGACGACTACAACAACTCTTTCACGGTCGAGAGCACTTCAAGCAAACTCACCGTCGAAGATGGAACCTACACGCCACTTTTCACAGGTAAAAACATCAGTAAAGTTTCTGTTGATAAAGAAAGCCAGACCTCGCAATACTACGCAGTTAATATCGAGCTTGACTCAGAAGGCACAGCCGCATTTGCAACCGCATCGTCTGAACTTGTTTCAACAAACGGAAAAATCGTCATCATCCTCGACAACCAGGTGAACAGCGCGCCTAGCGTTCGCTCAGCAATCATCGATGGTAAAGTTTCAATCACTGGAAATTACACACTCACGCAGGCAAAAGCTCTGCAGACTGTTCTCGAAAGTGGTTCGCTGCCAGTTAGCTTTGAATACTCAACAAGCCAGGTAGTTGGACCAACTCTTGGTCAAGACGCACTCAATGGCGCAATCCTCGTTGTGCTCATCGGTCTTGCGCTTGTTATGCTCTACCTGCTGTTCTTCTACAAAGGCTTGGGCATCATTACCGCAGGTGCAATGCTTGTTTTTGCAGCGCTCTACCTCGGAATCCTCGCAACGCTTTCGGCTCTCGGCCAATTTACACTGTCGCTTGCAGGCCTCGCCGGCATCGTTTTGACAATTGGTATGGCGGCCGACTCTTCGGTCCTCACTGTCGAACGCTTCCGCGAAGAAATTCGAATGGGCAAGTCAATTCGCTCTGCCTCCATTTCTGGCGTAAAGCACGCAATCATGACATCAATCGACGCCGACCTCGTCTCTCTCGTGTCGGCACTCTGCTTGTTCTTCCTCGCATCGGCGACGGTTAAAGGCTTCGGTCTCACGCTGGCGCTCGGTATTCTTTGCGACATCGTCATGATGCTCTTGTTTAAGGCCCCAATCATTCGTTTGATGGCTCCTCGCACAATCAAAAAGCATCCACAGTTCTGGAATGTTCAAGACTGCCTCGATGCAGCTGCTCTCGAAAATGAGCAAATCGCGGAAGGCGAGTCGCATGTTGTAAACGCAGCGAAGAAAATCAAAGGTCGCTTCATTAAGAAGGACATTAACTTCGTTGGGCAAACTAAGATCTTCCTCACAATTTCTGCCGTTGCAGTTGTTGTGCTCGTTGGTGCAATGTGCATCCGCGGCTTTAACTTCGGCATCGAATTCATCGGCGGTTCTTCCATCACGATTGCTGACGCAAAGGGCGTCACAGCTGACCAACTTCGCGACGCATTTGTTGCAGCAGGCGAGGAAAGCCCAACAATCCAGACTGCTGTAACCGATGGCCAAGACGGCTTCATCATTCGAATTGCAGCAACCGACTCGAACCAAGCAAATGACATTGCAACTCAAATTCAGCAGCAGTTTAACCTTGATGCTTCCGACATTAGCGTTAACGTTATTGGTCCTGACTGGGGCGAGGGAATCGTGCAGTCGTCGTTGATTGCGTTCTTTGTCTCGCTCTTCCTCATCATTGTCTACATCGCAATTCGCTTCGAATGGAAGATGGGTGTCATCGCGGTCGTTGCGCTGCTTCACGACCTCATCATCGTGCTCGGCATTTACGCTCTCGTTGGGCGTGAAGTTAACCCGAACACCATCGCGGCGCTGCTCACGATTCTTGGTTATTCGCTCTATGACACAGTCGTCACATTCCACCGCGTCAACGACAACATGAGCCAGGAAGGCATTCGTTGTACATTCGCAACAATGGCAAACCACTCAGTCAACCAGGTTCTCATCAGAACAATCAACACGACAGTCACATCGTTCGTGCCAGTATTCTTCATGCTGTTCTTCGGCGGCGAAACACTTAAAGACTTTGCATTTGCAATGTCAATTGGCTTGATTGCTGGTGCCTACTCATCGTTTGCTGTCGCGGTTCCGCTTTACACTTTGTGGAAGACTCGCGAGCCACGCTACGCAAAGCTCCAGAAGAAATATGGCAAAGAGGTCAAGCTTTTCGACTTCGACGCATCCTATCGCGGCGGACTCGAGCAAGTGCCTCTGGCTCGTCTTGAAGCACAATCCAAAAAAGCTGCTGTGGCAGCTGCTGGTGCGGGAGACGTTTCTGCAACGGTTCAAGTTTCAAACTCAACTGAGTCAGCAAACAAAGGTGAAGGTTCGCACAAATCGCGCAACCAATCTAAAACCGACAAAAAGGTAAAACGCCCAGTTAAGAAATAAGCGCCTCAAAACAACAACGTTAAAGCGGTCCTCCCGGGCCGCTTTTTTAGTTTCGGGCGGTACAGTGCTAGAATTTACTGATGCTCAAAGACCTAATTGTGAAATATCGCGAGATTCTTGCCTATCTAATTGTCGGAATTTGCACGACGATTGTTTCGCTCGGCGTCTATTTTCTGTGCGTTCTCACGTTCCTGAACCCTGAAGATGCAATTCAGCTTCAAATCGCAAACATCATCTCGTGGATTTGCGCAGTGCTCTTTGCCTACATCACAAACAGAAGATATGTCTTCCAGTCGAAATCCGACGAAATTTTGAAAGAGTTCACCTCGTTTGTTGGCTCGCGTGTCGCCACGCTGCTGATGGACATGGCTATCATGTTTTTAACAGTAACCGTGTTTCACATGAACGACAAAATCGCAAAGCTAATCGTGCAAGTCGTAGTTACGGTTGGCAATTATGTCTTCGCAAAACTGTGGGTTTTCGCAAAGGAGAAGTAGCGTGACAGGCACCTCCGACGAAAAAAAGATGATCTCCAAAGTCACCGGCGTTGGTGTTTTTGGAAACATTGCCCTCTCACTTTTCAAGCTTCTAGCTGGCATTTTCGGAAATTCCAGTGCGATGATTTCCGATGCTGTTCATTCTCTCTCCGACGTGTTTGCAACTGCGATTGCTTTTGCAGGCGTGAAAGTTTCTAAGCGCAACGCCGATTCGGGTCACCCCTATGGACACGAGCGCTTTGAGTCGCTAGCTACGATGTTGCTTGGTGTGGTTTTGCTTGTTACAGGCGTTGGAATTGGCATCGGCGGCGTCGAAAGTGCAACCGAGATTCTCAATGGCACTAGCACTGTGAAAGCGCCAGAGACAATCGCCCTGTTAGCTGCTGCATTTTCAATCATCACAAAAGAAGCGATGTTTTGGTACACGCGCCACTACGCAAAAATCCTCATGTCCGATGCATTCATGGCCGATGCGTGGCATCACCGTTCCGACGCAATTTCTTCGGTCGCGGCTCTCATCGGCATCGCTGGTTCCATGCTCGGTGTTCCTGTTCTCGAGCCTGCTGCCAGCGTAATCATCGCATTTTTTATCGCAGGCGTTGCTGTCGGTCTTCTGAAAGACAGCCTTAACCAGCTGCTTGATGTTTCTGTTGGTCTTGAATTTGAGGATGAGCTTCGTGAATTTGTCTCAAACCAACGCGGAATCGAAGGCGTTGACATGGTGCGTTCGCGCCGCTTTGGTAACAGGATTTGCATCGATCTTGAAGTGCGCGTTAACGGCCAGCTCACGCTCGAAGATGCACATGCCTATGCAGAAAATGTTCGCTTGGCAATTTTGGAATCCTACCCAATGATTAAATTCGTTACTGTCCATGAAAACCCAGCATAGGCTCAACGCTGCAACCAAACCTGAACTGCATCTTTGGCCTGCAAAAGAATTCCGCAGCACGCAAGGCTAGCGGAATCCTTTTTCGCCCAAATCTGCTAGCCCAGGTTTGCTTTCGCTCTCGTTTTGTTAACATGGGGTCCATTTGTTTCTCTCCACTTAACAGTTTGGAAACAATTGCAAGCTTCTGAAAAGTAGCTGTTTTAGCTGGAAATTTCTGAGAAAGAAAAGCGTTTTTCTGAAAATTTAAATTTTTTCGTTGCTGTTTAAAACATTTGGTGTAGACTAGTTAACGCAATGAAGACAACTCTCAACATAAACATTTTCTTCATGATGCCTCAAATGATGTAGGCCTTGGCCTACATATATCTAAAACCCCACTCCAAAATTTCATATCTTTTTCATTTTTTTTCTGTAATTTTTCAACTACTACTAATAGTTTGAGGATGTCCATGATCGAACTTAAAAACATAAATAAGACTTTTGAATCGAAGAAGACGAAGACGTCTGCTCTCAAAAACGTCAACCTCAAAATTGACGACCATGAGGTTTTCGGCGTAATCGGATTCAGCGGCGCTGGCAAGTCTACACTCGTGCGTTGCATTAATCTGTTGGAGTCTCCTGACTCTGGTGAAGTCTTGATCGATGGACAGAATCTCTGTGAACTCAGCAGAAAAGAATTAAACGAAAAACGCAGAAAAATCGGAATGATTTTTCAGCAATTCAATCTTCTGGAACAGCGCACAGTTTCTAAAAATGTTCGCTTTCCACTTGAAGTAGCCGGCGTTTCTGGCGCTGAGGCTGATAAAAAAGTCGCCGAGCTTCTTGAACTGGTCGGTCTGACTGAGAAAGCCAACGCATATCCTTCCCAACTTTCGGGCGGACAGAAACAGCGTGTAGCGATTGCACGCGCCCTGGCGACCGACCCCGACATTATCCTTTGTGATGAGGCAACAAGCGCACTTGATCCAATTACCACTAAATCGGTATTGGCTCTCTTAAAAAAACTTAACGAAAAGCTAAACGTTACCATCGTAATCATTACCCACGAAATGGCTGTGGTTGAGCAAGTTTGCGACCGTGTAGCAGTCATTGACAGCGGTGAGATTTGCGAAGTCGGGACAGTGTCAGAAGTATTTACCAACCCAAAAACAGAGGCAACCAACAAATTGCTTTTCCCTGAAAAATTCGTGGAGGCTATTTAAAATGAACGATCAACTAATCTCTCTGCTCGTGTCATCCACGGGGGAAACGCTCTACATGACGGTAATCTCCACCTTCGTAGCCTATGTCATCGGAATTCCTCTTGGCGTGCTTTTGTACGTCACCTCCAAAGAGGGAACCCGACCAAACTTTGCAATTAACTTCATCGTTGGATTAATTGTTAATGTGCTTCGTTCAGTTCCTTTCCTAATTCTCCTCGTTGCAATTTTGCCATTCACGAGAATTGTTGCCGGAACGACCCTTGGAACTCAGGCAACTGTTGTTCCACTGATTGTCGCAGCTGCACCCTATGTTGCGAGAATGGTTGAATCTTCCTTAAAGGAAGTCAACACCGGTGTTGTAGAAGCAGCGCAGTCAATGGGTACTTCGACTTTCCAAATTATTACGAAAGTCTACCTGCCAGAAGCGCGACCTTCATTGCTGGTGGGCGCAGCAATTTCCCTGGCGACGATTCTTGGCTACTCAGCAATGGCGGGTTTTGTCGGGGGCGGTGGCCTCGGCGCGGTAGCAATCAACTACGGCTACTACAGATATCAAACTGACATTATGCTGATCACAGTTCTTCTGCTAGTAGTAATTGTTCAAATTTTCCAGGAAGGCGGCCTTGCGCTCGCAAGACGCACCGACAAACGACTTAAGTAAGTCAAAAGTTAGTTAGTAAAAGTAAGAAAACTCTCGAATTTAAAT
>JAUMVS010000066.1:2586-7580 GCA_030530045.1 Phoenicibacter congonensis | reverse complement strand
CATACATTTGAACCCCCTTATTTTTAGTGTCCTAAAAATGGGGTGCGGTCTATTGTGCAAGTTGCACAACACTCATCGTCCCCTTTTTGCAGGTATCAAGATGAAGACTGGCCGCGCTCGTGACAAGTGTTAGTTTTCCGATGGCGACGCATCCGGAAGCGAATCCTGGGAGCGCGAAGCGCGTATTGTTCGCGGAGGATGTGGCGCATCGGAAAACGAAGCTGAGTTTCGGGCGAATGCACGACAGTCTTCATTCGCCGTCGACTCATCGTCCCCATTGTGCGTCCCCGTTGTGCAAGCGGGAGCAAATTTAAAGGCCCGGGACGAATCCCAGGCCTTAAACGTTCTGTAGTTATTTAACTGCGAGAAATTAAGCTTCAAGAAGAAGTTTATCTATTAATTTATTTTTGAAGTCCAAACTCGTTGTCTTTTCCAAGAGCAACTTTACCAACAACTCCACCAAGTGCGATAACGGCTGCCACGTTAGGGATAACCATGATCATGTTGAAGAAGTCGGCGAGTGCCCAAACAAGGTCAGACTCTACCAAAGATCCGATGAACATGCAAACGCAAGCAAGGATGCAGAATGGAATGACTGCTTTCTTGCCAAAGAGATATTGCATGTTAATCTTGCCGAACAAGTTCCAAGCAATGATTGTTGAGAATGCGAAGAAGAACAACGCAATAGCAACAAACCAGTTAGCAATTCCCTGACCAAACAGAGCAGAGAAAGCGAGCTGCGCCAAAGAGTTCTTGTTGAATTCGTCAAGACCAACAATTCCATTTGTAGCGATTGCATGAGCAACAGCATTGTCGCCAGTAAAGAGTGTTGTGACAACAACGATGCCGGTCAGTGTAACTACGAAGTAGGAGCAAATGAAAACACCCATCATAGCAACAACGCCCTGGTCATGTGGTTTCTCAACGTTTGCCAAAGCATGTGCATGTGGTGTGGAACCCATGCCAGCTTCGTTAGCGAAGAGGCCACGGTTTGCGCCTTTTGAAATTGCAGCGAATACGCTGAAGACAACACCACCAGTTGCTGACCATGGAGTAAATGCATAGGTGAAGATCAAACCGAATGCCTGAATCATCTCAGGAATGTGTGTCAGAAGAACAGCAAGAGCACCAACAATGTAGAAAATAGCCATGATAGGAACGATTTTCTCAGTAATTGATGCAAGACGGTTTGTGCCACCAAGGAATACCCAGAGGCAGAGAGCAACTACTACAAGGCCAATAGCAAATGTTGGGATTGCGCCACCAGAAGCATTGCTGATAACACCTGCAATAGCGTTTGACTGAACCATGCAGCCCATGATGCCAAGAGCAAGAGTAATAGCAACTGCGAAGAAGCCTGCCAGGAACTTACCAAAGCCGCCGTTAAATGCAGCCTTGATGTAGTAAACAGGTCCACCAAGTGTGTTGCCATCAGCATCCTTGATCTTTGTTTTCTGAGCAAGAACAGCCTCAGCGTAGTTTGTTGCCATGCCGAAGAAAGCGATGATCCAAATCCAGAAAATCGAACCTGGGCCACCAACAAGAACAGCACCGCAAACGCCTACGATGTTACCAGTACCAACCTGGCCACCAACAGCGGTACAAAGAGATTGGAACGAGCTCATCGAGCCTTCCTCACTGTTACCTTTGAGTGAGAAGTTTCCAAACAGATTGTGCCATCCCTCACCAAAACAACGAATCTGAACGAAATGTGTTCTGATGGAGATATAAAGTCCTGTTGCAATCAAAAGAACTACTAGAACATAGTCAGTAAGAACTCCATTGATTGCATTAACACCATCAAGGACTGTGGTGTTAAGAAAATTTACAAAGTCCATTTTCCCCTCCTTTGCAGAAACGACTAACAGAACAAAACAGAACAAGGTAATTATAGTTCTCGGCTTTGTTTAAAATTCCCAGAAATGAAAGAAAAATGAAAACTTTTTCCCAGGTCAGAAATTATTTTTTCACTGAACAAGATTAAAAAAGCGCCCGACTGAGCGAGCGCTTTTGACTTGTTTTATATCGCTTAAAACCTAGAGGTTATAAAATGCATTTGAACCTGCATATTTAGCTTCGCAGTCGAGTTGTTCTTCGATGCGAAGAAGCTGATTGTATTTTGCAACACGGTCGCTTCTGCAAGGCGCACCGGTCTTTATTTGACCAGCATTAACAGCTACAGCCAAATCAGCAAGAGTGGTGTCTTCCGTCTCGCCTGAACGATGCGAAATAACGCAAGTGTAACCGTGGGTTTTTGCCAATTCAATAGTCTCAAGAGTCTCAGTCAAAGAGCCAATTTGATTGAGTTTAATAAGAATTGCATTTGCACACTTTAGCTCGATACCTTTTGCAAGTCTTTCTGCATTTGTAACGAAAAGATCATCACCAACGAGCTGCACGCGGTCGCCAATTCGCTCGGTGAGCTTAGCCCAACCTTCCCAGTCTTCCTCAGCCATGCCGTCTTCAATTGAGATAATTGGATGCTTGCTAACGAGCTCTTCCCAATAATCAACCATCTCGTCACTAGTCAGTTCGCGACCCTCACCTGCGAGTTTATACTTCTTCTTTTTCTTGTCGTAAAACTCAGTTGAAGCAGGATCCATTGCAAACATGATGTCTTTGCCAGGCTTGTAACCTGCCTTTTTGCAAGCTTTTTCGATATAGATGAGAGGCTCTTCGTTCTTGTTGAGGTTTGGAGCAAAACCGCCCTCGTCGCCAATTCCGCCGCCGAGGCCTTCTGAATGAAGAACTTCTTTAAGGCAGTGATAAATCTCGGAGCACCAGCGAAGTGCTTCCGCGAAAGACTCAGCACCAACAGGCATGATCATAAATTCTTGGAAGTCAACATTGTTGTCGGCATGAACTCCGCCGTTCATGATGTTCATCATTGGAGTTGGAAGAGTGTGTGCAGCCGCGCCGCCGATGTATTTATACAGTGGCAGACCAGCCGATTCCGCAGCTGCTTTTGCAACTGCCAAAGAAACGCCGAGGATGGCATTAGCTCCAAGCTTGCCTTTGTTGTCGGTTCCGTCGAGCGCAATCATCAGCTCGTCGATGTAGCGCTGGTCGTCAGCCTCGCAGCCGATGAGCTCTTCTGCGATTTGACCATTGACGTTTGCGACAGCCTTTTGAGTTCCTTTGCCCAGGTAACGCTTTTTGTCACCATCGCGAAGTTCAACTGCCTCAAAAGCACCAGTGGACGCACCAGAAGGAACACCCGCGCGCCCAGCCGAACCGTCGTCCAGCTGAACATCAACCTCTACGGTTGGGTTTCCTCGAGAATCCAGAATCTCACGTGCGAACACGTCGGTAATGCAAGCCATTTTTCCTCCTTATTTGATGTAGCTTAAAAGTTTTGGCGCGACTTGCTTTTTGCGCGATACGATGCCCGGCATCCATGTGCCGCCCTCGCCTTTGCATTGAATATCGAAAACGCGATTCATTGCCTTGCGGTCACCCTCGCAATAGAACTGCGAGCCTTCATTAATAATGTCGGTAACCATCAAAAGCACGAATTTATATTTCTTGGTCTGAAGCAGAAGGTCCATGTAGTCACGAATTTCGTCCTCGCGATCTTTAACTGCCTGCAGGTTAACTGTCTCATGAGCGCAAACCAAAATAACATCGGTCTCAAGCATGTATTCCTTAGAATCGCCCGCCACCAGCTTGTCAATTGGAAGATCCTCGTCGTTTCCGCGAACATTGAAGACCTCGCGACCAAACTCCAGAGGATCAACGCCAACGATGTCAGCGAGATATTCTGCCTGTTCACGGTCGGCGTGAGTCGTAGTTGGAGACTTGAGAAGAAGTGTGTCAGTCATGATTGCGGAAAGCAGAACCTCAGCAATGCGAGGAGGAATGCTCACGCGGTGCTTTTCGAACTCGAGACTGATGATTGACGCGGTCGAACCGATTGGAAGACCGAGGAATTTGATTGGCTCAGTAGTTGTGACATCAGCAATTCTGTGATGGTCAACAATCTCCATAATTTGTGCGGTCTCAATGCCAGGAGCCGACTGCAAAGTTTCGTTGTGGTCGACAAGAATGACGCGGCGGCGGCCATAGGTCGCAATGTCGGAACGTGTCACGATGCCAATCGCGCGACCCTCGTCGTCAAGAGCAACACCCTCGCGAAGTGGGCTTGCCATGAGTTCAACAATTGCATCTTTGAGCACGGCTTCTTTATCCATGCAGTAAACATCGGTGCTCATGAGCTCGCTAACTTTCTGGGTGAGCGAAGCCTCGAGAGATTTTGCAACGTCGCCGTCGGTGTAGTCGTCATCGTCAACCTCGTCGGTCGCTGCGACGTAACGCTCAGCGATGTTACGCGTTGAAATCAAGCCACGGAACTTGCCTTCCTCGTCCTCAACAACGAGAGAACGAATGTTGTGCTTTCTCAAAAGACGACCCGCTTCAAGCATTGTTGTGTCGAGGCGAACCGAAATTGGGTCTTCCGTCATAACATCACAAACACGAGGGTAAACGTGCGAAATCAGAACCGGGGCTTCAAAACCGTTCTTCTTTAAAACCCATTCGCTCTCGGCTGGCATGTCACCCAAACGCGCAGGAATGTATTCAAAACCTGCCTCGTCGAAGTGGTAGCGTTCTTTTCTTCCTGAAAGTTTGTTCTTGAGATAGCAGTAGGCTACTGCAGAAGAAATACAATCGTTGTCTGGGTTGCGATGCCCAAACACAAGGACTTTTTCAGTCATGTTCTCTCCTAGATTGGCTTTTGTCATAATTATAGAGGATATAAATCCTATACCTTAACGATGGGCGCGTAGTCCTTAAGCAGGGTTTTCGGTTCTTTCAATCGGTTGAATTTAATTGTGACTTTGTCTCCGTCTACTTTTATAACGCGTCCAGGGCCAAATGTCTTATGTTCAATTTCATCATTTACGGAAAACGATTTGCTTCCGCCGGCCGACGCAAAAGACGAGGAAGTTGGCTGAAAACCAAACTTGATTGGTCCTTTTTTCGAGCGCGATTGGCTC
>JAUMVS010000066.1:0-2576 GCA_030530045.1 Phoenicibacter congonensis | reverse complement strand
GAAATGTTTGAAACGCGTCCGCTGTTGTAATAGGAAGTGCCACTTCCAGAAATTCCGCGACGCGAGCCTCGCTTTTCCCAGCCAGAACCCTCAAAGCCACTGCTGCCAATGCCAAGGTTTTCGCGAAGTTCAGACGGAATGTCGGTCAAGAAGCGCGATGCAGGGTTTTGGTCAGTCATGCCGTAAAGACGGCGCTGCTGCGCATGAGTGAGAATAAGGCGCTTTTTTGCACGTGTGATTGCTACGTAGGCAAGGCGACGCTCTTCCTCAAGGTCGTCATCATCTTTGCCCATCGTCATGTTCGGGAAGATCCCCTCTTCCATGCCAGCCACGTAAACATGGCTAAATTCCAGGCCTTTTGCGGCGTGAATTGTCATGAGCGTGACGCAATGCTCGCCTGCAGCTTCGGCGTCAAGGTCGGTTCTCAGGCGCACCCACTCGATGAAATCAGGCAACTCAGCACCTGGTTTTGCAAGAGCAACTTCGCCCTCGCCGTCACCTTCCGCAGTTGGCGCGACATACTGCTCTTCCTGCGTGTCGCGGCTTTCCGAAAACTCCTCCACTACCGAGAGAAGCTCTTTTAAGTTCTCAATTCTGTCGCGAGCGTCATCGGTTTGCTGAGCCTCGAGTTCTTCAATGAGCCCGCTCTTCGCGATGATGTTGTCGACGACATTTTTGAGTTCGCCTTTGTAATTAGATGCATCTTTTATAAACTGCACGAACTCGCCAAGCGATTTTGAAACCGCAGGACGAAGGAAACCAGAAGCGACAAGCGATTCTGCCGCAACAAGCTCGCAGCATTGCAAACTCGCAGCTTCCTGGCGAATTTTTTCAATTGTAGAGTTTCCAATTCCGCGCTTTGGAACGTTCACGATGCGCTCGAAAGCGACGTCATCGGTGTTGTTCACGACAAGCGTGAGGTAGGCCATTGCGTCGCGAATTTCTTTGCGCTCGAAAAACTTCGTGCCGCCAACGATGCGATAGGGCACGCCGCAGCGAAGGAACATATCCTCAAGCACGCGTGACTGGGCGTTCGTTCTGTAAAGAACTGCCACTTCATCGTGGGTTGCAATTTCTTTTTTGCGAATCGATTTGTCAATCTCGCCGGCAATCCAGCGGCCTTCGTCGCGCTCGTCTGAAGCAAAATAAATGCCAATTAGCTCGCCATCTTCGCCGCTTGTGTAGAGTTTTTTCTGCTTGCGCTTGACGTTTTTGGCGATAACTTGGTTCGCCGCATTCAAAATGTTGCCAGTTGAGCGGTAATTTTCCTCAAGCTTGACGACCTTGCAATTCTCGTAGTCTTTCTCAAAATCGAGAATGTTTGTGATGTCGGCGCCACGCCACGAATAAATCGACTGATCATCGTCACCAACGACCATCAAATTCTTGTGCGCCGCCGCCAAAAGCTTGCAAATTTCGTACTGCACGCGGTTCGTGTCTTGATATTCGTCGACCAGAATGTAGCGGAAGCGATTTTGGTAGGCACGACGCACAGGCTCATGGTCGCGCAGCAAAACATAGGCATAAAGCAGCATGTCGTCGAAGTCGAGAGCATTGGCATTTTTGAGACGCTTTTGATATTCCGCGTAAACTTCGGCTGTTGTTTTCTCAAGCGGGTTGCCAGCAAAAGTTGCGAAGTCTTCTGGAAATTCAAGGTTGTTTTTTGCAGCTGAAATGAGACCCAAAACCGACTTTGCAGGAAAGCGTTTTTCTTCGTAGTTAAAGTCAGAAAGAATGGCTTTCACCAGGCGTTTTTGGTCGTCGGTGTCATAAATCGTATAGTTTTCAGTGAAGCCGAGGAGCTCAGCGTTCGCACGGATGATTCTGCCGCAGCATTTGTGGAAAGTAGAGACCCACATGCCGCGAGCCACAGGACCAACGAGGTCGATGAGGCGGTCGTGCATTTCGTGCGCCGCCTTGTTAGTAAAAGTGATTGCGAGAATTTCCCAAGGCGGAACATTTAGGTCCTCGAGCATGTGCGCGATGCGATAGGTCAAAACGCGAGTTTTGCCACTACCAGCGCCTGCCAACACAAGCAGAGGGCCTTCCGTCGTCATGACTGCTTCTTTTTGTGCAGGGTTCAAAGTGTTTAAATCAAGTGCCACAAATTCTCCTAATTACGAATTTTTTAGTCCCAAAAATGACCCAAGCGGAAAAATCGCCCAGGTAAACGTGTAAATTTATGCAATGTTAATCGCGCGAGCCACCAGCTCCGCGCGTTTTTTTAGCCTAATGAAAGTTTAGCCAAGCAAAGCCTTCACGCCGAATTAGGCGATGACAATTACACCAACAATGATGCGATAGACGCCGAATGCTTTAAAGTCGTGGGCTTTGATGTATTTGAGCAGGAATTTGATTGCGATGATGCTCACGACGAATGCGCTCACGACGCCAACGATGAGCACGCCGATTTCGGTCGTGGTCATGGCCGCGCCTTTCAAAATCATTTTTAGCGTTTTGAGTGCGCCCCAGCCAAACATGACAGGAATTGCCAGGAAGAAGGTGAATTCTGTCGCCGCCACGCGCGAGCAACCTGCGAGCATGCCGCCGATGATTGTCGAGCCGCTGCGCGATGT
>JAUMVS010000065.1 GCA_030530045.1 Phoenicibacter congonensis | reverse complement strand
GAAAGAGCAAAATTGGAAGTGTCGCCGTGCTCAACTGAGATGTCTAGCAGGCTATCATTCTCAACAACTACTGCATCTTTAAAAGCTGAGAGCAGAGCCTCAACTAAGCTCTCAAAATCACTTTCTACTGTGATGTTTTTGAGAAGGTAGTTATTCTCAGATAAATTTGCTGAGGTTGCCACAAACTGAGAAACAGAAGCGCTCACATCTTGAGTCTTAGCAATTTTTTCAAGTGCTTTTAGCTGAGCTTCACAAGAATCCTGCTCTACACGAGCCTGTGAAAGAGCATCTTCTGCTGCTTTTTTGGCCTCAGAGCAAGAAAACATGACTTGCTTAGCGTTGTCATCACTAGCCTTTAGGCTTTCTAGCAAGTCTTGAGTAGTTTTAATTTCAGCTTCTTGCTCGGCACATTTTTCCCTTGCAGCTTCAAGGCTTTTCTCAACAGAAGCTTTCTTTTCAGCCAAAAACTCAAGACGGGCCTTCTTGCCCTCCATTTCTGCATGAGCCTGCGCAATCTTCTCTCGCAGAAAATTTGCGTTTTTAGCATGTGTCTCGCGTTTTTTGCGAGCACTTTGAATTTGAGAATCAAGCGAGTCTTTACGTTCGTTAATTTCCTTTAAACCAGCTTCTGCCTCGTCAACTTTTACCTGAAGGTCAGCTCTCTCAGTCTTTAGTGACTCGAACTCTTCTTTCGTTTCTGTTTGCTTTTGCTGCAAAGCCGCGAAATCAACGAATGCAACTTGTGCCTCTTTAGAAATCCTCAAAGAATCAGCACGTGCCTGCTCTAATGATTGATTAAGCATCATCATGACGCCATCGAGGCGAGCAAGTTTATCGTTGTAGCTCTTGTAATTTTGACTATGCTGACCTCGAAGATCGTTTTCTTTTTGGATTTGTTCGGTCAGTTTACCAATTTCAGAATTAACAGAAGTAATTTGCTCATCAAGCGAGCGAAGCTCCGACTCAAGCGAATTAATGTTTGAAGTGAGCTTTTGCTTGTTATCAATTGCACGACGATAGTCATCAACTGCAATCTCTAAGTTCGCCTGCTTCAGGTCATCCTTAATCTCAAGATAGGTGTCGGCCTTTTTCGCACGTCTTTTAAGTGGTGCCAACTGACGCTCAATCTCAGCAGTGACGTCATTAATTCGATCAAAGCTTGCCTGCATAGCTTCGAGTTTTTTAATCGACTTTATCTTTTTATTCTTGTGCTTTAAGATGCCAGCGACTTCCTCAATGATGGACTTTAGTTGCATCTCATCAAACGAAAGCACCGAATCAAGGGAACCTTGAGAAATGATGGAATGAGTTCCCTCGCCCAAGCCTGAATCATGCAGAATGTTTAGAACATCGAGGCGTCTAACCGGCGTGTCATTTAGCCAGTAGTCGCTCTCACCGCTGCGATACATGCGGCGCGTGATTTCAACCTGTGAATAATCAATGTTTAGTGTGCCATCAGAATTGTCGAGACAAAGACTAACTTCTGCCATAGCAGCACGCGATTTATTGTTTGTGCCCGAGAAAATGACATCTTGCATTGAGTCGCCGCGAATGTTTTTGGCGCTGCGCTCGCCTAGCACCCACAAAATAGCGTCGGAGATGTTCGATTTACCAGAGCCATTAGGTCCAACGACGCACGAAATTCCAGGCTCGAAATCGAGCGTAGTTTTCTTAGCGAAGGATTTGAACCCTTTTAAAGTGAGTGATTTTAAATACATGGAAAATCTAGTTCCCTTGCGTTTTCTCTTCTTCTGCTTTCTTACCAGGGAAAAGCATGTCTGCGGAAAACTTAAAACCAGATTTCTTGCTCTTTTTTTCTAGCTTTGCAATCTCGCGTTCAAACTGACTCATCGAAGCAGTTGCAGCGTTTACTTCTGCCTCTTTCTTTGACTTGCCCTTGCCTTTTGCAAGTGGTGTGTAGCCAGCATAAACTTGAGTTACGAAAGTCCTGTCATGAGGAGGACCTTCCATTTTTATGAGCTTGTAGGTTGGAGTAATTCCATGAGCTTGCATTTTTTCTTGCAGCAAGCTCTTTGGATTTTCAGGCTTGTCTGCCATGCGCTTGTCCATCTTTGGAATGAGCGTGTCGAGCACAAACTTCTGTGCAACCTCAATTCCACCATCGAGGTAAAGCGCACCAACAACCGCCTCGTAGACATTCTCAAGCGCAGAATGCATTCCACGCTTGCCTGTGCCTGTTTCTGACGATCCGAAAATGATTACGTATTTAAAGCCGAGATGATCAGAGAGCTCCGACAGAGTCGAGCCGCTCACAAGCGAGACTTTAATGCGAGTGAGACCGCCTTCGTCCATCTCAGGAAAAGCGACGTAGGCTTGATGAACAACGATAGCGCCGAGCACCGCATCACCCAAAAACTCAAGCCTCTCGTAGGAATATTTGACAGGCTTGCCTTCAATTGCACTTGGGTGCGTGATTGCGCTCAAAATGAGATCTTGGTCGTTAAAGCGATAGGAAAGAATTTCCTGAACCAAGTCAAGCTTATGCTGTTGTTCTGCCTCTATTGTCATTAAAGTTGATTTTCTTTTTACTTTTGGTCGCGAGTGTACATTTAATCTATTTTATCGCGTCTTCAATTGCTTTAGATAGGTCACAGCGCACTGTTTTTGCAGTTTCTAAAATTCCGTTCTTGATGCCTTTTGCTCCAGAAGAGCCGTGGCCGATTACAAAAACGCCTTTAGTGCCAAGAAGCGGGCTTCCACCTTGCTCTTCAGAGTCGGTCTTTTTCTTGAGCTCTTTAAGTTGAGAACTCATGAGCGCTGCTGAAATCTTGGTTGTAGGACCACTCATGAAAGCATCCTTTAGGAACTTAAACATGAGCTTTCCTGTGCCCTCAATGGTTTTGAGCGCGACATTACCAGTGAAACCATCACACACAACAACATCGAACTCGTCAAGCATCAAATCGCGACCTTCACAGTTGCCATAAAAGTTATCGAGTTTTTTGCGCAGAAGTTTATTTGTATCAATTGAAAAAGCGTTGCCCTTTTCGTCTTCTTCGCCAATGTTTAAGAGGCCAACTTTTGGCTCAGCAACACCGCATACTGATTTCATGTAGGCAGTGCCGATTTGCGCAAATTGAAGCAACATCTCAGGCTTGCAGTCGGCGTTAGCGCCAACATCCATCATCAAAACTGGATGGTCGTATCCAGGCAAAAGTGCACCAATAGCAGGGCGTTTAACGCCACGAATTCTGCCAGCAATGAGAGTTCCAGCACTAAGCATTGCTCCTGTGGATCCAGCTGAGAAAAAGCCGTCCACAGTGCCATCTTTAATGAGTCTAGCAGCAACAGGGATTGTTGCGTCTTTCTTCTTCCTGATAGCCTCAACTGGGTGTTCAGCCATCCCAATGACTTCATTAGCTGCCACGGGGATGATTCGCTTGTCAGCCTTAGCCATTTCGTTTACAACGGTTTCATTTCCAACGGCATAAATAATGATGTCGCTGTCTTCTGAAAGTGCTTGGAAAACGCCTTGAATGCACACATCAGGTGCGTTGTCTCCGCCAAAAATATCGACGGCAATTTTTACTTTGTTATCTTCCATATAACCAAAAAAGCCGCATGAATTAAGTCATTCACGCGGCCAATCACTCGTGTTCCTATTAACTAGAAGCTATGCCTACTAGTCAGTTACGATTACTTCGCGATCTTTGTATGTGCCGCAGTTAGGGCAAACATGATGTGGGAGTTTAGCATGACCGCACTTTGGGCATGTGCTCTTTGCAGGTGCGTCAACTCTGTCATTAGCACTGCGGCGATGATGAGTGCTCATTCTTCCTGTTCTTTGCTTAGGTACTGCCATCTCTGTCTCCTTGTATCTTTTTTATATAACTAAAAAGTATTACTAATTTCATCGGTGCTTAGCACGCGAAGATTTATTTTACAACAAATATCTCGTAACTAACGAAAAATTAAGCGCAAAATCAACAACTTTAGCGGCTCGCAATTCCAACAGCGCTGTCAATTGCAGAAGATAGCGTTGCATCGTCGTAACTCAAGTCACTAACATCGCTCACTTCAATGTCAGGCGAGATTCCGTTGTCTTGAATATAGTTGCCGCTTGGAGTTATGTAGCGCGCCGCAGTGTAGCGAACAGCTCCGCCAAAAGTCAGCTCGCGCATTGCTGCAACCGTGCCTTTACCAGCGGTTTTGTGTCCCACTACTGCTGCTCTATTGTTGTCATGAAGCGATGCCACAAACACCTCGGCCGCAGCAGAAGTGTTCGAATCAACAATCAAAACAATTGGTTTTGAAGTGATTGTTTGACCTTCGGTTGTTCTGTCGCTGTTTCCCTCAGTTGTCTCAATTGTGACAAGTGTGCCACTGTTTAAAAACAACGCAGAAGAATCAAGCGCACCGCTCAAATAATCACCAGGGTTGCTCCTAACATCAATTACAAAAGCTGAGACATCATCGGTGTCGAGCTCTTTTACAAGTGCGCTCAAAACGCTTTCTGTCTCGTCATTGAACTGATGAATGTTGATATAGGCCAGCCCATCGCTCACACTAGAAGTCACATTTTGGACATCTTGGTCGCTAATAGAGAGGTTTACGGTGTATTCCTCGCCCGTGTCACCATAGCTTGACAGTGGATGCACGAAAGTTGCAACGATTGACTTTCCTGAATTGTTGCCAATCTCGTTTGTTACCTCAACAGCGCTTTTATTAAGCTGGTTTGCGCCATTTATTGACTTGATGTAGTCGCCGGTTTTCACACCTTTAACAGCTGCTTCGGAATCATCAAAGACATCAGCAATGTAGCATTTGCCGTTCATCTCATTTAGCGTAAAACCAGCTCCAGCATATTGATTTGACTTCGACTCTTCAATTAACTTGGAGTAGTCCTGCGCGTTGAAATATTTTGCATAGGGGTCACCTGTGCTTTCAAGAATGCTGTTGATGGATTGCTGAGTAGCTTTATCCAAATCAGGCGAATAGAAGCTATTAGAAGAAAGGATGTCTTCCACTTCGTCGACTCGTTTAGAGATTGAGTTGTAGACCGACTTAACTGAAGTTTTGGAAGTGGCTTCTGAACTTGAAAGTGAGCCTGTAATAGCCGAAGAGGAATCAAGGCCGATGTTTACACCAAGTGAATCCATCAAAGAAACCTGCGAGCGCAAGGCAAAGCCACAAACAAAAGCTGCACTAAGACCAAGAAAACAAACAAGGACGATAACTATTCGCCTCGTCCTTGCTTTTTCTTTTAATAGTTTTGAGAGCTTCGATTTATCGTTTTTTGAAGCCGTATTCATATCTCATTTAGACCCTAAGGTATTTCCTCATTGCTAACAGTGAACCAATAATACCGATAATTAAACCAAATACTACTAGCGCAATGTATATTACTCCGTAAACGGAACCATCAACAGAGAAATTCAGGAACTTGATCATGTTCTGGAGCTGAGGAACCGCGAAGCGGCGCAAAAGCTCAATCACAAGAATTGCAAGTCCAGAGCCGATGATTGCATGCAGTGCACCTTCCATAATGAACGGCCCACGAATGTAGCCATTCGATGCACCAACAAGACGCATGATTGCAATTTCTTTGCGGCGAGCAAGAATTGCAAGACGAATTGTGTTGTTGATGAAAACGAGTGCAATGAACACGAGAATTGCAATTACAACGATGCCAGCGATGCGGATGTAGTTAGTGATTTGGAACAGGCGCTCAACTGTGCCCTGACCATATTTAACCGACTCGCTTGGGTCGCTTTCGTTGTCGCAAATCTTTTTAAAGTCAGAATCGTTTGCAATCTTGTTTGCAACTTCTGTGACCTTCTGAGAATCAGAAAGCTCAACGTTAATTGAAGCAGGAAGAGGATTGTTTCCATCAAGACCATCGATGATGTCAGGGTTTGAAGAATTCGATTTCTTAAAGTTCTCCATTGCCTGGTCTTTTGTGGTGAAAGAAACAGTAGCGACGCTATCCATCTTTCTGATTTTGTCCATCATGGCGTTGTAGTTGGTCTGGCTTGCGTCATCTTTGATGTAGCAAGTGATTGAGACTTCGTTTTCAACCGATGACATGAGCGAATCAAGCATCGAGCCTGCAGCCATAAAAAGACCAATAATCAAAAGCGACAAAAAGATTGTCACGATAGAACCGATTGCTGTAGATGCATTTCGGGTGAAGCCCTGAATGGCTTCGCGGAAAAATCTTGCTAAATTAGTCATCGAAACCGTACACTCCTCTGTCTTGGTCACGTGTCAAAATGCCGCGGTCAAGAGCGATAACGCGACGTCTCATGTTGTCAACCATTTCGCGGTCGTGAGTTGCGACAAGAACAGTTGTGCCTGTTCTGTTAATGCGCTCAAGAAGATCCATGATGCCTCTTGAAGTTTGAGGGTCAAGGTTTCCTGTTGGCTCGTCACAAATCAGAAGCGGAGGACGATTTACGATAGCGCGTGCGATTGATACACGCTGTTGCTCGCCACCAGAGAGCTGGTCAGGCTTCTTGTTCATCTTCTCCTGAAGGCCAACAAGACGAAGCACTTCTGGAACCTGAGTTCTAACAATGTGCTTTGACTTGCCAATTGCCTCTAGTGCAAATGCAACATTTTCATAAACTGTTTTGTTTGGAAGCAACTTAAAGTCTTGAAAAACGCAACCGATGTTGCGGCGGAGATAGGGCACACGCCAGTTTCTCATCGAACCGAGGTCTTCGTTTGCGATAGTGATTTTTCCTTCAGTTGCATTGAGTTCACGAGTAATCAACTTAATAAATGTTGATTTACCAGAACCAGAGTGACCTACCAAGAACAAAAATTCGCCAGCAAAAATCTTCAGAGAAAGGTCTGAAAGTGCTGGTTTATTAGGTTGAGCTGGGTAGATGTGAGTTACATGATCAAAAGTAATAACAGGTTTACCAACTGTTTCATTCTCGACAATGTCATCGACTTGAGGAAGAGCGATGTCAAGTTGCTGAGTTGAACTGATAGGCGCAGAACTCGTTGTGTTTCCGCTAGCCTTGCTTCTGCGAGGAGACCTTCTTGCGACTGAGCCGCTAGAAGCACCTTCGCCACGTGCATGGCGTGAACGCCTAGGGTTACCTTCTACTGCCACGTTTTTGCTCCATTTCTAAAAGTATTACGATAACGCTTAACCGTATAAATTATACGGCAACGAACAGTCGGCAAAATAAGCCAACTGGTTTATTTTACAGTAATGCCTGTACTGCGTTTAAAATTGCCTTCGAATCAAGCTCGAAAACGTCCATCAGCTCTTCAAATTCAGCGCTTGTTCCAAAGGTGTCTTTAACAGCAACAAACTTTGTCTTGCAAGGGCATTCCTGAGAAAGAACCTCAGCAACTGCAGAACAAAGACCGCCGTATACTGAATGCTCTTCGCAAACTACAACTTTGCCTGTTTTTGAAGCGCTAGCAACGATTGTATCAACGTCAAGAGGCTTTATGCTATAGGCATCGATGACCTCAGCAGAAACTCCGCGCTCTGCAAGCTTTTCTGCTGCAATTAGAGCCTCGTTTACTTCTACGCCATTTGCGATGATGGTGACGTCGTCTCCCTCACGAAGAACAAAAGAACCACCAAGCTTGAGCTCAACTTCTTCAGCGTAGACTTGAGGAACCTTAGCGCGACCCATGCGAACATAAAATGGACCATCGGTTGCGTTAGCAAGCTTGAGTGCTGCTCGACATGCATGAAAATCAGCAGGAACTAAAACTCGCATGCGAGGCAGCACCTGCATGAGAGCCACATCTTCAAGCATCTGATGAGAGCCACCGTCAGGACCAACCGACACGCCAGCATGTGTTGGGCAAACTTTGACGTTTAGGTTTGAATAACAAACAGTGTTTCTAATTTGGTCATAGCAGCGGCCTGTTCCAAACACTGCAAAAGAGCCAGTAAATGCATTAAAACC
>JAUMVS010000064.1 GCA_030530045.1 Phoenicibacter congonensis | reverse complement strand
TATCACCAAGTAATAATCCATCTTATAGCCGTCTCATTCTCTGAGTTTTTGAAAGAGATTTTTATAATTAACTGCTTCATAATAAGCTAATCAAACCAGTCTGATTTGTTTGTTTGCAAATATATTCCTGGAACAAATTGTTGATCGACCCGCTTGAGCAGAAGAATGTAGTAATAATAACTGTCCACTTCGTCCGAAACGCTGTAACGCTCTGTCAAAGATTTGATATCCGCACGTCGTACATAGTTGACTATTTTGCGGACACCGGTCAAGGAGTCGGTTTCTTCTTTTCCGAGAAACTCTTGAGAGTTCTTGTGTCCTGTAGAATGAAAACTCCAGACCGTGCTTTTATCGGACGAACATTGCACATAAAGGGACTCACCTTTTATGCTCTTGTCTTTTCCTACGAGTTCTATGAACATTAATGAGTCGCTATCGCAGATTACATTGTCAGGAATCGTGGCTATAGCGAATCTCCTCAGATCAGCCATCCTTCTCAGCGATGATTTACTTAGTCCGAGTCTTTTTGAATATTCACTTTTGGCTAATGAGGATGAGGTACGTGACAGTTCTTCAACTCTAGCGTTTCTATTCTTTGCCTCCATTTTAACAGGCGTGCGGCAAATGACTAAAGGAACTGAATATGAATATCCTTTCCGTAGGTTTGCTTTTTGGGAATATTCTAAAAAGGAATGATACAAGATAGGCACATATTCAAGTAAAACTTCATTGCTCACGATCCGGGAGGCTTTTTTTGATGGCCAGCAGAAGGTCTCTTTGCTCCCACCTTGATATGAGAATATTTTGGTTATTGCTATTCCTTGATATTCTGGTTCGTCTGTGGTCGGAAGCTTGATGTCGCATCTGACTACCACGCTGTCGCAACGGATCGCTGACGAGAAGAACCGTGGAGTGTAATAATCCAAGGCGCTTGCCGCGAAAGTCTGTAAGAAAATGAAAATTGAAATTAAATATGTCCTCATTTTGGATAGTATTTCATTAATAGATATTTGCCTTGATTCTGCTTTATTATAGGGAATTTATCATAAAGTCCAGTAAGGTTCACTCGGGCACCTTTCTTGAAATTGCTGACCGCAATCTTAAAATTTTCTTTATAGTTGTCTTTGCCATTCGCCAAATTTAAAAATGCCTGTTGATATTTCTGTCCTTCTATATTTGAGTTCCCATCTCCCGAAGGCGAATTTTGATAAATTGTGTCCAACGAACTATGGTAATTGTCTAAAACTTTATAACCGAACACGTATGCCTCTACCTCGTTAAAAATAGATGCGCCTCCTTGCCCGTTCACCTGTTGAAGGCCATGAAAAAGTTCGTGAGATAATGACTCTACGCTAAGCGATTGCTCGTAGGATTGAGATAATACCGAACCTGCATAAATAGTGCCTCCACCTTGTTTATTGCCTACAAATTGATAATTATTACCTTTTCCTATTTCATTGACTATAGAAATCTGTTCAGATGCGGAAATTAAACAATCCATAGCGTCTTTGCCTCCATTAATGTAGATGGAGTTGAGATAGTCGATTATTTTAGTAGCAAAGGAATCTCCATTGTTATATTGCATATTAGGTTCATAATTTAAGTGGATTATGTTGTTTTGGTCATCTATTGTAAAAATGGTGATTGTTTTTCCATTCGGATCCAGATATACAATCGGATTCCCAAGACAGTATGCGTACGGGCTGACGGCGTAGTACTTCTCCGCGAGTGGGTCCTGCGCGGTCCATCGGGCGGTGAGCGGGTCGTACATCCTTGCTCCGAAGTCGAGGAGCGGGATGGAGGCGGAGAGGAAGGACTGGGACTCCTTGCCGGAGAAGTGCCAGCGGTTTTGGGAGGTGGGTGCGACAGGCTCAGTGACCGGTGTCGGAATCCGCTTGCCGAACGGGTAATAGTCGCTGGCCTCGATGACGGTGCCGGTGTCGCCGTCGACGACGGCGCGGACGCTGCCGAGGTGGTCGCGGAGGCGGATCAGGGATCTGTAGGAGACAGAGCCGTCGGCGGCTGTCCAGCGGACTATCCTGCCGGCGGAGGTCAGGGCGCAGTCGAGGGTCAGGATCGGAGATCCTGACTGGCCAGCGGTCTGGGTGTAGACCAGGGAGCCTCTGTACTGGAGGCCGTTCCCGGTGCCGTCTACCGAGCAGATCTTCGTGCCGTCTGCGAGATGCCCATACACCGCGAGGGTGGTGTCTCCGGAGGAGACCCGGCTTGTCAGGTTGAGGTCGTCGTACTCTATGTCGAGACAGGACAGGCCGTCCCGGGTCAGATTGCCGTTGGCGTCGTGGGTGTATGATCCCCCGCCGCCGGACGAGCCGGAGTTGCTGACGCCGCTTAACAGGTCGCCGTCGTAGGAATATGCCAGCGAGTCCTCCGGGACAGCCGTGTCAGACCCGTACCGGGTGAGCGACAGGATGTTGCCGTTCAGGTCATAAGTGACGAACCTCTCGCTGAAGGCGTTGGTGGACGCGCCTCCCGAGAATCTCCTTGCGTCTTTCAGGCGGCCGGCGCCGTCGTAGGACAGCGACCAGGCCGCCGCCGATCCCGCCCCGCGGCTCCACTCCCACTCCGAGATGTTCCCGTTGTACCTCGGTGTCGCTCCGAGTACCGGCTCCTGCCGCCTCAGCGACATACTGAACACATTCGAGGAAAGTCCGGTCA
Organism: Phoenicibacter congonensis; assembly: GCA_030530045.1. Taxonomy (GTDB): domain Bacteria; phylum Actinomycetota; class Coriobacteriia; order Coriobacteriales; family Eggerthellaceae; genus Phoenicibacter; species Phoenicibacter congonensis_A. Next base: position 5,509 of record JAUMVS010000064.1, on the reverse strand, counting down.
GCTGGTCGCGGATGTCGTAGGACAATGACTCGGACAATGAGTGTGAGCCGTCACCGGAACTGTATGAGCGGCCTGTCAGCCTGCCGATGCCGTCGTAGCTGTAGGTCACCGTCTGGGACTTGCCGTTCAGGGACGAGGTCTCAGAGACAAGCCTCTCCTGGGAGTCGTAGAGCCGGGAGGTGACGAGGGAGTCCGCGCGTCCGTCAGGAAGCTCTACCGTCTCCCTCGTCCTCAGCGGTTTGCCGGTGAACGTGAGGGACTGGTGGATATGCCGCCGCCCGCTGAGCGCCTCCAGATGGTGGCTCTGGATCTGGCGGCCTCTGCGGTCATAGTAGAAGGCGGAGACCGTCACGGATTCCGGATCGGTGACCGAGCGGACGGTCGAGCCGGTCTGTAGTCCCTTGTGCCAGTCGCTTTCGGTGACGGGGACGCCGTAGGCTGACAGCGTGTCCGGAGACAACGCAAGCCTGTCGGCGTCGGACAGCTGGAGGTTCTCCAGAAACGAGTGGTCATCGTAATAATTGACGGACAGGGGAACGCCGATGGCCGGAGTCTGGACATTGACCGAATACCCGCCCAATGACGCGGTTCCGGTGTATGTGGCGATGACGGTCATCCCGTCCGTGTCAGGTGTCAGGGATGACGGCCAGATCCCGCTCACGGCCTCCCGGCCGAGGGCGTCCCTGAAGGAGAACATCCACTCGCCTCTTTCCCTCATCCTCCCGTCCTGAGAGAACACCGGTGAGTCCCCTTTGTCATACTTGTAAAGGACGGACGAGCGGCCCGGCAGCTTCTTGGAGGAGCATCTCCCCTTGTCGTCATACTTATAGACGTAGGCCAGTCCGGCGATCTGGGCGGACGAATCGCCGAACGTCCCGTCCGAGGATGTCGCCGCGGTGGCCTCCGGGGTCAGGACATAGCGTGTCAGGCCGAGGTCGTCATAGACATAATGGGTGTCAAGGCGCAGGTCTCCGTCGAGCCGCCTTTCCAGAACCTTGCGTCCGAGCCTGTCAGTGAATGACAGCGTGACATCCCCGTCCTCGTCGGTGGTCTTCACGATCGACAGGCTTCCGGACGGAAAGACTCCGGAGCGGATCAGGGAGGTGTCGGAGGACACAAGGAAGAGGCCGCAGGAGAGGGCGCCGGTGGCCTCGTTCACAAGGTACTCGGTGCGGACGGACTTGCCCCTCGTGTGCCAGGGTGAGCCGGGACCGTACTTCTCCACGGGACGGTCAAGCGGGGAGTCCTCGTAGAGGGTTTTGGAGAAGGTGTAGACCTCCCAGTTGTAGAACTTGAGGAGTTCGGGGTGGACGGAGGCGAAGGAGGCGTATGCCCCCGAGGATGTCTGCGTCGGGACGGGACGGTAGACGCTGTACGGCCTTCCGAAGGAGTCATATTCATTCAGGGTGACTATGTCCTTCCCGTCCGGAGAGGCGGCCTTCCGGACCGTCTCGATCGGCCTGCCGAGTCTGTCGTGGTAGGTGTTGGTCTCGATGTAGGCCGTCCCGTCGCCGCTCAGGTAGTCCCTCGCCCGGATGCGGTTGCCACTGGCGGCCGCGCCGTAGCTGTAGGAATATGTCGACACGGTGTCTCTGCCGGAGGCGCCCCTGACGCTGGTGAGCGAGAGCCTGCCGAGTCCGTCGTAGTCATAGTAGGTGATCCTGTCTGATGGGTCTTTCACGTAGGTGAGCCCTGCGAGAGGCTTGTACAGATAGGAGGAGATGAGTGTCTCAGGAATATGCCGACATTTAAGCCTGAACTTGAATAACTGTTTCCGAATCTCTCGTTCGTCCACACCGTTCAGGACGGCGGTGTCGACCTTGTCCTTGACGCCGTCCCATCCGATGCCGGAGACCTCGGCCACAGGGTAATACCCGTTGTAGCCCCACAGGTAGGCCGTCTTCCTGCCGTCGGCGTCCACGACCTCCAGCGGGTTTCCCCTGCGGTCATATTCATTGAGAAGGATCCTGCGTTCGCTGGAGGTGTCCCCGCGGATTGTGAGTGAACGGGCTGAAGGCGCGAGGAACGAGCCGGAGGCGCAGGGATGTGAGGAGTATGACGTGGTGAGTGTCGTAAGGAGGTTCGCGGGATCGGCGGAGTTTCTGTAGACCCTCGTCTCGACGGGGATCCCCGTCATTCCGGATGACACCATCTCCGGATAGGTTCCGCCGGTCTTGTCCTGTGGGTACGAGTAGACGGTCACTCTCCTGTCCAGACCCGGAAGTCCGACGTCCTCGGTCTTTGTGGCCACGTTGCCGCGCGCGTCGTGGGTGAACGATGTGGTCTTGGTCAGCGTGCCGTTGGTCTCAACGGCTTTCTCCGTCACGGACGACAGCAGCCGCCGTCCCTGGCTCAGGGTGGTGGTGAGGCTCCGTATCTCCTTGTATTGCTCCTGGACGCGGGACTCCTCTATACCATAGACCCTGCCGCTCTTGTAGACGTACGTCTGCTTTATCGCCGTGTTCTCCGTGCCGTAGTCCAGTTCGGTCGTGTAGCCGTTGGACTTCCTTCTGACCATCCGTGCCGATCCGTCGCCTTCTGTCGCATAATCGGTCTCGGAGGTCTTCGCACCGTACATCCACTCGTTCTGTGTGTCGTGCACCAGATTTGTCCCCGGCGCTTTGATGGGGTGTGACGCGGAGACGTCGAAGGAATGTACTGTCTCGCCGATGGTGTGCCTTCCGGCGGCGTCGCTCGACCTGCTCTCGAAGACGTAGGGGTAGCTCACGCTCGACCCCTCGCTGGACAGCAGGTTGACCATAGAGTTGTCGGTCCACACCCTTTCCTTGTATGTACCCCAAGGGCTGGGGAGAGAACCGCCAAATTCAGTGCACGCCGTCTCCCTGTAGTAGATCTCGTTGGTGTCGGCGGGGTACGACGATGCCGCGGGGACGACGTTGAGTATGCCTCCGCCGTTGACCGTGGAGGTGTATGTGCTGTAGCGGAAATTGCGGTACAGTGCATAGCCGTCGCTCTCGATGTCGCGGATCTGCTTGATCCTGAGGCCTCCGGCCATTCTGGAGACGCCGTGGTCGTCAATGTAGCGGTGGGCCTCGTAGGTGAACTCCGTCCGCCCTCCAGTCGGGTAGGTCACCGAGGTCAGGATACCGGTCTGCATCGCCTCCTCGTCCGGTCTGCGGTCTCCTCCTGGGATGGTCAGTGTCACTATTTCGTTGGGATAAGGGTAGTTGTTGACCGTCACGTCCGTCGTGACCGTCGGGACCAGAGTGCGGTTTTCCCTGCCGTTGTAGAAGCCCCATCTGTCGATGGACCGGGTGTTCCGCGGCATAAGGCCGCCTTTGTAGGAGAAGGAGTAGGTCTCTGAATCTTTCCCGTCGGGAGACTCTATCCTGACGGACTCAAGCCTGAGCGAGAAGAAATCCCTCATATACGTCTGGCTGAACACGATTCTCTTAACCAGAACTCCGGAAACATCACGGATCTCGATGGACTCAAGCCCCTTGTTTGTGTCGGGGTTCATATTGAACTGGACGCTTCCTCCGCTGAATGTTATTCTCCGGATGTGTGAGTTGTACTGGACGACGTCCGTCTTTGAGGGCGTCGGGAAGGAGTAGCCTGTGGGATATGTGACCGATCCGGAACTGGTCTCGACAAGTCCGCCTGTGGCGTCGTCGTACCTGTAGGTTTTGCTGTTGAAGCTCTGGTACGTGGACACATTGACAAGGGGGATGGTGTAGGCGGAATGTCCGGAATAGTCATCAAGGATCGTCAGGGCGTCGGCGTATCTGGAGCAGAACACCTCCGTCATATTCGAGCCGTACTCGAACGCCACCGTCCTGCCTGTCGCGGCGGAGCGGATCTCCCGGATCTTCCACGAGGTGGGGACCTCGAGGGCGGAGATTCCGAATTTATGCATTACATAGTCGTGGTTGGATCTTCCTCCGCCTCCGAAACTATAGGTCATTCCGGAATTGTCCGTTATGCGGAATCCGGTCATCGACTTGTTTCCTCCCAAGGGGATGACGGTGATGTCGTCACGGGGTATCGTGACGGGGGTTGTTGACCCATCGGTGTTCCGTCGGAGGTACAGTCTGCCTTGGCTTCCCGGAAGCGAGTAATGGAACTCGTCAAGCGCCACGTCCACACTTTGGGAGTATATGGCGTCAAGCTGTTCGTATGACAGGGTGCCGCCGAGAGCCATATTCGGGTTGTAGTTTATCTCGTCGGCAACCCCGTTGATCATCCTGGACAGGGACGGCCCCGTGGAGAGGCTCCATCCGTCGCCGAGCCAGTGGCCTGACCTCATATTCGGCTTCAGGCCGGAGGCGTGATAGTTCAGGGTTATCGGAATCCGGATGTCTCCGTCCACTATCTCGTAGAGCGGGATGCTTGTCTGTACCAGGCCGTTGCTCAGGTTCACTGGGTAGGTGATGTATTTCGTGAGTTCCGCGGCTTCCGGGGAAGGTGGGGTCACCTGAGGTCGCTCCAGCTCAGGGATCTGGGCGAAAGCCGGCGCTCCGGCGAAAAGCAGGAGGGTGATAACGGTCAGAATGCTTAGCTTCATGTTCACATGTTTTTGGGTGTTTCCTGGTGGCGATGGCGCTTACGGCTTCAATATACGAATTGTTTTGCTAATAATACACTCGAAGTGTCAAATATCTGCAATTGGAATGATGTGGCTTGGAAACTTGTGGTTTTGCAGACGATTGCATTTTCGATCCGGTTACATTTCACGGCTTTTCACACTGATGCTAAGGCTATAAGGCGAAGCCTCCCTCTCGACCCAAGAATTTTTGTAACGTGAAAAATTCTGGTTGAGAGGGAGGCTTCGCCTGAACTGGCGTTATTGCGCCTTGTGATGCTCCCTTCAGACTCAGTCGCTTCGACAGGCTCAGTGACCGGGAACTCGGCGACCGGCAATGGGACTACAGGCTTGCGATGTTCTTCTCGTTGAGGAGGTTCTTGCCCTCGGCGGTGTAGGCGTACTCGATGCGGTCGGCGTAGTGCTTCTCGACCTTGCCGCGGACAATCTTCATCGTGCTGTTGACCAATCCGTTCTGCTCGGTGAACGGCTCAGGCAGCACAGCCACGGCGGCAGGAAGCCACCTCTCCGGGAACATTCCGCCGTGAGATCCGCCCTTCTTGTAAGAGTCGATCTCCTCCTGAATCTTCCTCAGCATCTCCTCCTTGCCCTCGCGTGAGGCTGGATCCAGACCCTTCGAGGAGACATATTCCTTGAGGGCATCCTTCGCCGGAACGATCAGGACGATCGTGTAAGGATCCTGGTTGTTGTGCAGGATGACCTGCTCGATGTACTTTGAGCCGTCGGTGAGCGAGTCCTCGAAACCTTCCGGGCTGTACTTCTCGCCGTCCGATGAGATCAGCAGGGACTTGAAGCGGCCAACTACGTAAAGATATTCAGAATCATACATGTAGCCCATGTCGCCGGTGTGCAGCCAGCCGTCACGGAGAGCCTCTGCCGTACCCTGAGGGTTCTTCCAGTAGCCGGCCATCACATTCTCGCCACGCACGACGATCTCACCCTTGG
>JAUMVS010000063.1 GCA_030530045.1 Phoenicibacter congonensis | reverse complement strand
TACCATAACCTGGAAAAGGTTTGGCATAAAGCCTTACTCAAGGTCGCTCCTGCCGAGGCTGGCGGTAACACGTTAGTGTTGACGGAGAGTGTTCGCCTTAGTTCGCGCTGCGACATCTGGAACGGACGACGGACGCGGTAGAATTGAGATGTAATGCATTAGTACGCTAGCACGCAAACCACACGGACATTTTTCAGTTGAGCGGCACGCTGGCTGGCGAACGCACGCAAATGTTCTCCGCGACCTGAAAAATGCGCCCATTAGTCGCCGGAATCCAGTGGAGCAGCTTCACAAGGCGCTTTTTGGATACTTTTTCCCGCCGCGGAAGAAGTATCATTAACACCTAACAAAGAACACCCCACCCGCCTGCGCGGGTGAGGCGCTCTGGTGTTGTAACTGCTCCCTCAGTCTTCACTGCCGGTAGAAGCAGTGCCTGCTGAGGGGAGCGATGCCCTGCTGCCACAGCCGGTGGGCTATCAGCAGCCAGGACATGGAGGTGATTTGTTATTTCAGCTTGCTGCCGTAGTGGTCACGCTCGTTCTTGGGACCGTTCACGCGTACGCGCTCAATCTTATCGCGGTCACCATCCTTGCCGCTGATGCGGTCTACACGGATGCGTCCCAGCTCCGGCGCAAATTCGTTGATGATTCTTTCCTCAAGCGCTGCGCCCTTTTCCATTGCACGATACAGCATAGCGGCAAACTCGTAGCGGGTCATCAGGCGGTTGCCGTCAAAGTTGCCGTCCGGATAGCCTTCAATGTAGCCATTGCCTGCCAGCTTGCTAATGTATTCGTATGCCCAATGGTTAGCAGGCACGTCCGGGAAGAGCTTAGTCTTGGTTTCGTCAATCACGCCCAGCGTAGCCTTGAGGCTGGCCAGCTCGGCAGTAACCTGCGTCAGCTGTCCGCGCAGGTCCACAATCTCGCGGGCCATAGCGGTGCGGCTGTTGCTTACGCGGTTGGTGCGGTCCAGTGCAAAGCTGATACCTGCGTTCACCATGTTCTCGCCGTTGCCGACAGTGCCGCCAACGCTGAACATCACCTTTTCATCCGGACGATAGTAAGCACCGATAGCGGCTGCGTTCTGGCCGGCGTAGTTGCCATAGCCTGCGGCAAAGCTCCACTTGTCATCCGGGTCAAAATCCATCGGGTGCAAGGCCGCGAGTGCGGCAGCACCAGCGCCCACCTTATTCACACGGTCGCCCAGCTTGCTGATGCGGTTGCTGTTGTTGATAATCTGCTCATTTGTAGCATTCAGCTGGCTTACGTTTACTGCGTCAGTATCAGCCTCGCCTGCGGCAACATTGGTAATCTTTTGGCTGTTGGCGTTGAGACCATCACTGCTTACATAGGTCTTATCGCCAATCTTCAGGCCGTCGTCACTGATAGAGGTGCTGCCTGCTGTTACGGCGTCCTTGGTTACGCTCACATTCGCACCAACCTTAAGACCATCATTATTCATAACAGTACCGCCGGTGGTAACTTTAGCAAGACTAATTTCATCCTTCAAAGCCACAGTGTATTTTTTGCCACCGTCGTCATTTTCACCTTCGGTAACAGTAATGTTGCTACCTTCTTCAACGGTAGTATGCTTTTTAGCCAGCTCCTCAACATTAGTTACACGGACATCCAGCTTGCTGATATTTTCGGTGTTCGTGGCTATATTTTGGGTATTGGTTTCAACCTTGGTGTTGATCTCGGTAATTTCGGCATCGATGCCATCAATCCTAGTGTTTATGGCATTGATATCACCCTTAATACTAGTAATCTCGGTATTGATACTGGTGATATCGCCCTCAACCTTAGATACACGCTCGTTAGTGGCGTGCAGCTGGCTACCATTGATGGCGTCAGTGGAGGTAGCGTTGATTTCGCCATCGGCGACGCCGCTGATCTTACCCGTGCTATCAACTACCACATGACTGTTGATAACCGTTTGCTGACCCATCAGCACCACAGAGGCACCCGTACCGTTTTGCATACCGGAAGCACCTTTGGCAACTGCAAGAGTAGCATCACCATTTCTCAGGAGGATTTGGTTGCCAGTCATATCAATCTGTTTGCCGCCGTTGCTGATGGATGTGATATCCTCCAGCGCTGCGTTCAGGTTGACCTTGTATTCCAAATGTCCGTCGCTAGTTGCAACAGGTTCAACCGTAGTGTTCTTGCCATCTGCCAAGGTGGTATGCTTGCCTGCTTCCACTTCGACATCTCTCAGCTGTGCCACGTTTACTGCATCCGTATCATCTTCACCTGCGAGTACATCAGTAATCTTTTGGCTGTTAGCGTTCAGGCCGCTGCTGCTTACGTAGGTATTGTTGCCGATGCTCAAGCCGCTGCTGTTGATCACTGTACCACCTGCGTCGACACTGTCAACCTCAAGGGCCTTATTCAGAGACAGACCGTTTTGGTCAACTGCCAAGTTGGTTTCGTCTGTCTTGAGTTTTACAGAAATCGCATTAGCTGCGCCTGTAATGGCGATGCCGTTGCCTGCGGTGTAGGTGGTATCTACTGCGCTGATTACATTATCTTCGCTTATTGCCACATTATTTCCTGCAGTATAGGTGGTGTCCTTGGTCTCGATGGTGTAGATGGTGTGTCCATCAGGCGTCTCCGAAGAAGGTGTTACTGTTACGTTGCTGTTTCCTGCTACAACTACGGTCTTAGCTGCATTCAGCTGGCTTACGTTTACTGCATCTGTGGCTGCAGTACCTGCTGCTACATTGCTGATTTTGCCATCCTGTCCAAAGCTTACCTTGCTGTTTACTACAACATTGCCATCATTCAAGGCTACAACTGCGTTACCGTTGCTTACAGATGTAATACCCGTTAATGCACTGTTCAAACCAACCTTAACGGTTGCACCATTATTGGTTACATTAATATTGCTATTAACCCCTTCAAATTTCACAGTGCTTTCAGGTTCTACTGTAACTGCCTCGCCAGTAGTCTGCAGCTTCCAGCCACCGCCCTTGATAGCCGAAAGATCAATATCTACAGTGCCCTCAACACCATCACGCGTCAACTGCAACTTTTTGTTTTCAGCATCATACGTGCCTTGCGTCACATAATTATTTTGACCGCTGATGGTAACCAGGCCATTTTCACCTGTGGTTACCGTCACACTACCATCCTGTACAAAGTTCAGGCCTTGGCTCAACGATACGCTATTGCTGGTTGCAGCATTGTTAGCACGATATGACAAGTTTACGTTTGTCGGATCTACAGAAATAGCGTTATTTTCTCCTTCAATTTTAATTCCTGTTCCTGCAGTATATGTAGTATCAACTGCATGAATTTTGTTATCTGCATCTATGGTTACATTACTGCCTGCGCTATAAGTAGTATCTGTATCCGTTGCGCTGATTACATTATCATCACTTATCTGCACATTTGTTCCTGCGGTGTAGGTAGTATCCTTGGTCTCGATAGTGTAGATGGTATGTCCATCAGGCGTCTCCGAAGAAGGTGTTACTGTTACGTTGCTGTTTCCTGCTACAACTACGGTCTTAGCTGCATTCAGCTGGCTTACGTTTACTGCATCTGTGGCTGCAGTACCTGCTGCTACATTGCTGATTTTGCCATCCTGTCCAAAGCTTACCTTGCTGTTTACTACAACATTGCCATCATTCAAGGCTACAACTGCGTTACCGTTGCTTACAGATGTAATACCCGTTAATGCACTGTTCAAACCAACCTTAACGGTTGCACCATTATTGGTTACATTAATATTGCTATTAACCCCTTCAAATTTCACAGTGCTTTCAGGTTCTACTGTAACTGCCTCGCCAGTAGTCTGCAGCTTCCAGCCACCGCCCTTGATAGCCGAAAGATCAATATCTACAGTGCCCTCAACACCATCACGCGTCAACTGCAACTTTTTGTTTTCAGCATCATACGTGCCTTGCGTCACATAATTATTTTGACCGCTGATGGTAACCAGGCCATTTTCACCTGTGGTTACCGTCACACTACCATCCTGTACAAAGTTCAGGCCTTGGCTCAACGATACGCTATTGCTGGTTGCAGCATTGTTAGCACGATATGACAAGTTTACGTTTGTCGGATCTACAGAAATAGCGTTATTTTCTCCTTCAATTTTAATTCCTGTTCCTGCAGTATATGTAGTATCAACTGCATGAATTTTGTTATCTGCATCTATGGTTACATTACTGCCTGCGCTATAAGTAGTATCTGTATCCGTTGCGCTGATTACATTATCATCATTTATCTGCACATTTGCTCCTGCAGTATATTTAGTATCTGTTGCATGAATTTTGTTGTCCGCATCTATAGTTACATTATTGCCTGCAGTATATTTGGTGTCCGTTGCGCTGATTACATTATCATCGCTTATCTGTACATTAGTTCCTGCAATGTAGGTTTTATTGTTAATAGCGTAATCAGTACCATTAATCTTAACACCTGTAAGCGCAGCTTCACTACCTATTGCTTCCACCTTAGTTCCGGTAGCAAATGTTTGGTTAGTGCCTTCGCCATTAGCAACCCTAACCCAAGTGTCATTAGCAACGCCGCTGCCGCCAGTACCACCACCACTGGTAATAGTAATTGCTCCGCCCTCAACCAAGATGCCGGCATCCGTATCGCCATTTCTCAAAAGGTTAAATGTAGCAGTATTTGTATCTGTACTCATTGTGACCTTTTTTATATCGTTACGATACAGCTTATTATCGTTTTCTTCTAATGTTGCCAAATCCTTTTTATAATCAGCAACGCGGTAAGTAGCCATTGTTGCGCTAGGATCGGTAACGCTGGCTGCCCAATAGCTGTAAAAGCTGTCGCCATCCTTAACGGTCATCAGGATTTCGTTGTTCTTGCCATATACAGTACCGGTATAAACGGTGCTACCATCATAATTAGTGAATACACCCAGCTTGCCGTCAATAACGTACATGTTGCTGTAATCCACCTTGGTTCCTTTATAGGTATAAGCCTGCTGCGTCGCATCCCACTTAAAATCGGACGAATTACTGCTAGTTTTAAAGACCATTTTTAGCCCACAGCCCCAAAAGGCATAAATCCCCATTTTCCGCGTGTCTACGCAGGTAGACAGCATTCACACTATGCTATATTTTACTATATCTTTTCATATTTGTCTAGGTGTAGTAGTCAAAAGGTGGGCAAAATAAAACCGCTAACTAAATTTTAGTTATCGGTGAGGAATTCAGGCTTTCAAAAGACTATCTATTGTTCTTAGCGCTTCCAGCCAGGCATCTTTTCCACCGATGAGCTCGGCAAAATCAGCCTCAGTGAATTTTTCCAGATACGATTTTGTAGCTTTCAAAGATTCAATTTCGCTGTAATCGTATTCGAGTTGTTCGAAAAAATATTCACCAGCCAGCATTTGAAAAGCATCATTGCAATCATCATTCCATTGTTGCATAACATCAATAATTTTCATGGTTCATAACCACCTTTCGTCTTCATTATATGTATATTAACTCTACTTTTTGATTATTGCAAGTCATAAATTTAAATTTTAAATAAAAAATATGCGGTATAGCCATTAAAGACTATACCGCATAAAATCAAGCGATTTGATGTATTGCTACATTGACGCTGGTGACCGTTCCGGCACCACCTGTCAGCTGCAGGCTGAGATTTGCCGCATTACCGACAGCAGCGCAGGACGGACGCACGCGGATCAGTTTGCTGATGGGTAGCGTCACCACACCAGCAGCGGCAGCAGTTTGACTGGCAGCAGCACCCGGTACAGCATCAGCACCATTGTAGAGCTGCACGCCGATAGCACCAGCTGCCGTAGCAGTAACAGTCACCGTAGCGTTGATCTCGTACACACCCGGAGCTTTGACGTTGATAATGCCAGTGCCCGCTGCATGGCTCAAACCATTGCAGCACCCATAGGCAAATACGATGTGCAAAAGCGCAATAAAAGGGCATAAAAAAAGCACCCCAGGATCACTGGGGCGCAAGGTTACATGATGACATTGTAGATTTTGTCGTAAGAGCGGGCAAGGATACATTTTACTGTACTCTCGTCCATATTACAGCGTAATTTGATGGCAACCACGGACAAGCCTCGGGTAAACATTAACTCGATGACTTCCCGCTGTTGCTCCGTAAGCCGTGCCTCTTCCATGGCACGGTCAAGTTCGATTCGTGAGCACATACGCAGCCACGCACGCGCTCGCTTACGAGTGACATCCATACACAAGACCTCCTAAGATATCACCTCTTCCAATCAATCATCATTTATTAATAGCATAGGCCAATGCAGCTACAGCAATACCGATGGCAGCATCCCGCTGCGCCTTAATGCGACGGCGGGTGCGAGCTTCCTCGTGTGCGGATGCCTGCAAGGATCTGTTGGCACTCTCCAATAAGCTGCTCTGAGCTTGCAGCTCTATCTGCAGATTGACTGATTCCGTCTTGAGCTTGCTCAATTCCAACTTCGACTCGGTCAGCGCTGCTTGTGATTCTGCCAGCGCTTGCCTGGTGCTCTTGGTTTGCTGCAGCAGCAGACTCAACCTGCTGTCGAGTGCTGACATTTCCGCCGCCGTCATCGTGTAGGTTTTGTAAGTTGTAGCCGATGATGCCTCCGATGCAGAGGCAGGCAACAGCAAGCACAATGTAGCTGCAGTAATTGCGCAATATTTTTTCCACATCTTAGCCCTCCCACAGATAATAGCCCGGGACAGATCCGCCAGCACGCATGTCAACATGGACAAAGCCCTGCGATACATAAGTACCCACACCGTCAAAAATCTGCTTGCAGATGCGGGCCAGCTCTCGTGTAGATACACCGTCGACGTAGATATCAGCGGCGGTACCTGCCACGTGCTGAGAGTTAGACACGCCGCCTACAGCAGCATTGTGTACCGGGCAACGATAGCCGCTGGTGATGTTAATCGGTCTGCCAATACGCAGGCGCAAACGTTCCAGACCGGTCAGCAATACAGAGCTAATACCATAAGCAGGCAGCTCGCCGCAATGCTTACAAGCAAATTCAGTTTCAGAAAAATGAGCAGATAACATAGCCATAACAATCAACCTCTTCTCTTTTTGATAACATTAACAAGACCTTGCACTGCCTCAATACCGGCATCGTTAAGGTTCTCGCAAATAGACAGCAACTCTGTGATGACCAGATAACCCGCGACCATCGGCACAGCCCACACCGGCTGATACAGCGTGATCATCGCCAAATCTACCAATACAGCAGCAAGCACGCAGAGGATATAAACAATAAGTTTTCCAACAAAACGATGCTTCATGACTTCGCTGGAAATCAACCCTTCGGCGTGCGCCGCCTCAATACCGCCAATAATCTGCATCACAGACGGAGTTTCTCCCATGCCCTGCAGGCGCTTGTAGCTCAAAGACATCCAGCGTGTGAAGCAATCAAGGAACACCAAGGCTGAGAAAACCATGAACAGTACCGCATGCTTGTGCAGCAGAACCGCCAAAATAACTCCAATCACCGATTTATAGGTAAACCCATGAGTCAAAGTGTGGGCCGTATTGTATACGGCATATCGCAAAGCTAAAAAATCCATTTCTCAACCTCCTAATTATTCATTGTTACGGCTCTTACTTCATCTGCCGTACTAGCAGCTTCGACCTTCGCCTTGGCGGCTCTGTACGCCGTGTGCAAAGAATTTGACCTTGCGGCCACGGAAGCGATAATCATGCGCAAGTCCTGAGCCGTAACCACCGCATTATCATTATCTGCCGTGGTCCACTCTATTGTAGCTTCTTCGCCTTGCAACTCCAGGGCAATAATGGCAGCGGCGATGCGGTCGCGCGCCTTACTGTCATAGTCATAACTATGCCCATTATATGCAATGGGTTCTACTTCGAGATTATCACGTTGGATTTTAAGCGTTAAAATTTTATGTTCTTTGATACTTTCAAGACTTTCTTCTTCCGTGGTTACAGTGACACCTAAGTCTTTGAGGGAATCCTCGGAAATAGACAAAGGGATAAAGATACCATCTTTGCCTAGTGTTTCAGAAAACTCTCGGAAGGTTGTATAGTCTTTATTTTTATATGTATAAGTTGTTTTCATTTGTCCTCCTTAGTTAAATATTATTTCAACTCTGTATTTTTTGCCTACATTTTTAGCAGTAAACATATTAGCAAATCCAGAAATACCTTTGTTTGTATATTCATAAAAACCTGGAACATAACTCTGATATTGCATGTTTGAAAAGTCAACACGTACACTCTCATTTGTTTCTACCGACGTTACTTTAGCAGTAACATTGTATTTACCGCTGGTGACACCCTCGACACTGAAAGCAAAATCAAACCAACCGCTATAATAGCAAATCATGACGAGAGTAACAGTTTTGCCCTCGTGTTTCACACTGCCTTCGACTTCGCCGATGGTTGCGTTATATCTACTATAACCATATTGCGCACCTTGTTGCCCCATGGTCATGATAAATTCGCCGTCACCTTCAACAACACTGCCGTTGCCCTTCATTAGAATACGATTAAGACTCATGTTATACACCTCACGACAGCTTAGATGCCTGTGCG
>JAUMVS010000062.1 GCA_030530045.1 Phoenicibacter congonensis | reverse complement strand
GACGTTCCGCTTACTCAGGATATTTTTTGAAAGCCGGGTTATCCCGGCTTTTTTTATATAGTCAAAAGTTTTTAGAATTCTTAAACACACTTCTTCTTCTGTACAATGAATGAGTTACTGATTGAAGGAGGTAGTAATGTTAGTGTCTACATCAGACGTAATCCCTGGCAACAAAGAGGTTGAGGTTTTGGGCCTTGTGCGTGGCAACATAGTCACATCAAAGCACATTGGTCGCGACATCATGGCAAGCTTTAAAAACGTTGTTGGTGGCGAGATTAAATCCTATTCGATGATGACAAACGAAGCCCGTCAAATCGCTGAGGACAGAATGGTTATCGAAGCTGAAAAGCTTGGCGCCGATGCAATCATTTCTGCGCGTTTTGCAAGCGACACTGTCATGCAGGGAACCGTTGAAATGCTTGCATACGGAACAGCAATCAAATTCCATTAAAGCCATCAAAAACTTTAAACTTTTAAAGGCGTCGATGCTTTTTCATCGGCGCTTTTTAAAAATTCTCGTCACTTTATTACTCTACTGTGCTAAAGTGATTAAGGTTAATAATCACACATGAAAGGGAAGATGCGAAATGAGACCAATCACGGCTCGCGGTTTTCGAGACATAATGCCTGAAGAGGCGCTTGAAAGGGAGAAAATCACTCGAATTGTTAGCGACGGATTTGGTGCTCATGGCTACCTCCCAATTGAAACACCTTTGCTCGAGGAGGATTCTTCGCTTGAGTTTTTGAAAGGTACTGGCGCTTCTTCGTTTTCGCTCTTTGATAACGATGGCGACCTCCTGCAGGTGAGATCCGACCTAACAATCCCAATTGCTCGTCTAGTGGCAACTCGTTTGGGCGAGGTCGAAACTCCAATTCGCCTGCGCTACGCTGCACCGGTTGTTCGCGAGCAGGCAAGAAACATGGGTCGCTCTCGTCAATACACTCAGCTCGGCGTTGAGCTCATTGGTGCAGGCGGAATTGAAGCCGATGCCGAGATTTTATCCATGGCTGCTGAGGCGCTAACTTCTGCTGGTGTTAAGGGTTGGAAGATAGTTTGTGGCAGCGTTCAGCCAATGAATGACCTGCTAGAGGCTTCTGGATTGGGTGAAACTGAGAAAGCAGAGATTTTGGCCTATGTCCATGCATCTAACTTTGTTGACCTTGATGACAAAGTTGCAAGCTTGAAGGTTGGCTCTAAGCTTCGTGAAGCTCTTTCTCGCTTGCCTAGGGTTTGTGGTGGGCTTGAATCTCTCGATGAGGCAGAAAGCTTGCTAGACACTGCGGGTGTCACAACGAAAGGCATCGCAAAGCTTCGCGTTCTCATGAAATCAGAAGAAATCGCAAGTTTTGCAGACAATATCCTCATTGATTTTTCGGTGATGAATTCATTTGGCTATTACACTGGTCTCGTTTTTGCAGTTTATGCAAACGGTGTGTCTTCTCCACTTGGTTCTGGCGGAAGATATGATGATGTGTTCTCAAAGCTTGGCGATCGCGATCTGCCTTCTGCTGGTTTTGCTCTTTCTTTGGAGCAGATTGAGGAAGCAATTCAGTGCGACACTGATGCTCGACCTTTGCGAATTGCTGTGCCTAAAGGCTCGCTCTTCGAGCCAACAGTTGAGATTTTAAAAGCTGCAGGGTTTGACACTGCGCCACTTGAAAACCCAGGTAGACAGTTGATTGTGCATGGGGACGGCGTTGATTACGTAATCGTTAGAGCAACTGACGCTCCTCAGTTCGTGTCGGCTGGCGGTGCTGACTGTGGAATTTGCGGACGCGACTCTCTTGTCGAGGCTGCGCTTGATTTGGTGCAGTTAGAAGACCTCGAATTCGGCAAATGCAGGTTTGTGGTTGCTGAGCCTGAGGGGGCGCGTGAGAGCGTTGAGAAGTCCTATGCAAGGCGCGGCTCAATTCGCGTTACGACTAAATATCCCCGCATTACGCAGGAATATTACAACAGGATTGGCGTTCAGGCTGACATTGTGACGCTTCATGGCAACATTGAGCTTGGACCGATTGTTGGTATGTCCGATAGAATTGTAGACATCACTGCGACTGGGACCACGCTTCGTGAAAACAACCTGGTTATTGTTGATGACGTTATGGAATGTTCCGCAAGGTTCTTTGCAAGCCCTGCAAGCATTCGTTGTGATAAAAGAATTCGCGACCTCGCAAATGCTCTGGCCGCTGCGAGAAAGGCTTAAATTATGAAAACAATTGAACTTTCAGCTGGTGAGAAACTCAAATCATCGCAACTTCCAAGACAGGGTGTTTTGCCTCAGTCGATTATGCAGGCCGCACAAAACATTGTTGACGATGTTCGTGAGCGTGGCGATGAGGCGCTGCGCGAATACTGCGAGAAGTTTGACGGCGTAAAGGTTGACGATTTTCTTATTGATGGCAAATTGATGGACGAGGCGCTTGACGCCGTGGACCCTGAATTTGTAAAAGCTGCAACTAAAGCAGCTTCTC
Source organism: Phoenicibacter congonensis (assembly GCA_030530045.1). Lineage (GTDB taxonomy): Bacteria > Actinomycetota > Coriobacteriia > Coriobacteriales > Eggerthellaceae > Phoenicibacter > Phoenicibacter congonensis_A. The sequence goes on along the minus strand of JAUMVS010000062.1, from coordinate 6,137 downwards.
AAATTAGAGAATTCCACGAGCGCGAGGTTGAGCAGTCATGGTTTACAACGCGCGCCGACGGCACAATTCTTGGCGTTAAGGTAACGCCAGTTTCGGCTGCTGGAGTCTATGTTCCAGGCGGAAGAGCGCAGTATCCATCCACCGTTTTGATGGACTGCATTCCTGCAAAAGTTGCAGGCGTCAAAAAAGTTGTTATGGTGACTCCTCCTCAAAAGGAAGGAAGCCTCTCACCTTACACCCTCGCTGCTGCAAAAATTGCAGGTGTTGATGAGATTTACTCAGTCGGCGGAGCTCAGGCAATTGCAGCTTTGGCCTATGGCACTGAGTCAATTCCTAAGACTGCAAAAATTGTTGGACCTGGCAATGCGTTTGTTGCTGCTGCTAAAAAGATTGTTTCGGGTGATGCTGGAATTGACATGGTAGCTGGCCCTTCTGAGGTTTGCGTTTTGGCTGACGCAACGGCCGACGCAACGGTTGTAGCGGCCGACTTGATGGCTCAGGCAGAACACGACCCACTGGCAACTTGCTATCTCGTGACGTGTGACGCGCAATTCGCCAAGAATGTTCAGGCTAAGTTTGAAACGCTTTTGGCTGCAAGCCCTCGTGAGGAAATAACTCGTGCATCGCTCGATGATCAAGGCGTAGTTGTTGTAGCTGCTGATCTCGAAGCAGCAATTGACGCTGTTAATGTTATCGCTCCTGAGCACCTTGAGCTGCACTGTGCCGATGCGATGAGCTTGTTTGGCAAGATTAAAAACGCTGGTGCGATTTTCGTTGGCCCTTGGAGCTCCGAGCCACTTGGTGACTACGTTGCTGGTCCTAATCACACTCTTCCTACGGGAGGCACAGCTGCTTTTTCGAACCCACTTTCGGTTGAGGACTTCGTCACGCGTTCATCGGTTATTTGCTACACTCCTGAAGGCTTGCTCAAAGACGCTCCAGCTACACAAACCATGGCTCAGGCAGAAGGCCTCTGGGCTCACGCTCTTTCAGCTGGCTTGCGCCGCAAAATGTTAGCTGATGGTCTTGATTCTTTTGAAGGCGTCGACCTCGGCGACATCAACAGAATTGCATGGCCTGTTGACCTCAAAGCTCCAAAAACGGGGGAGTAGCCGATGTCGGAATTATCTCCACGCATGAAGGCGCTGGTTCAACCAACGCTTGTTAACTTTGAGCCCTACGACCCAAATTTTTCTGAGACTAAAATTAACCTTTCGGCTAACGAGAACACGCATGTCATGCCTGAGCAGGTTAAAGCTGCTGTGCTTGAAGCGTTATCCGCAGTTGAGCTGAATCGTTATCCTGACCCGATGGCAAATGAACTTCGAGCAGAAATTGCAAAATGGCACAACGTTTCGCCAGAAAACATTTGCGTTGGCAATGGCGGAGACGAACTGCTTTTTAATTTCTTCGTTGGCTTCGGCGGTGCAGGGCGTACTCTATTGAATTGCCCTCCATGCTTTTCTGAATATGACCTTTTCGGCTCAATTGTGGGAACTGAAATTCTAAACATTGAGCGCGACTCAGAAACCTTCGAAATTGATGAAGAAGCGGCACTTAAAGCTGCCAAGGATGTTAACTTGGCGATTGTTACTACACCAAACAATCCAACCGGTGACGTTATTAGCGTTGATTTTGTCGATTCGCTCTGCGATGCGTGCCCTGGTATTGTTATGGTCGATGAGGCCTACGCCGAGTTTAATAACCCTAACTTCTTTTGTGAGTCTCTTTTAAAGAAGCATGACAACCTGATTATTCTTCACACATTCTCGAAAGCTTTTGGCCTTGCTGGTGTTCGTTGTGGCTACATCATTGCTGCGCCTGACATTATTGACGTCTTCGCGGCTGTTCGCCAGGTTTATTCTGTAAATTCACTCACACAAGCTGCAGCTCTGGCAATTGTGAAAAATCGCGAGGCTTTCCGCGAGGTAATTGACGACATCAAAAGTGAGAGAGCCCGCATATTTGCTGAGATATCAGCGCTTGAAGCGGAAGGCTTGCCAATTCATGTGTGGCCAAGCGAGGCGAACTTCTACCTCGTCAGAGTTAAGAATGCAGCTGAAATTCACAAGGCGCTGCGTGATGACTATTCAATCCTAGTGCGCGACTTCAGCAGGGTTCCTGGTCTTGAAGGTTGCTTGCGAATTACAGTTGGCACTCGTTCCGAAAATGATGAGCTTCTGGCGGCTATTAAATCCCTGTTAAAGGAAAATTAGCCACTTTTAAGCGGATAAAATTTACCTATAACGTTTTCGCGTTTTAGCGTTGCAGTAAAAGGAGAGTCTTATGGCGCGTCAAGCAGAAATTACCCGCAAAACAGGTGAGACCGACATCACTGTCGTGCTTGACCTTGACGGAAGCGGCGTTTGCAACATCTCAACTGGTGTTGGTTTTTTCGACCACATGTTAAATGCATTCGGGCGTCACGGCTTGTTTGACTTGACGGTGAAAGCTACTGGCGACATCGAAGTTGACGGTCACCACACTGTCGAAGACATCGGCATTGTTCTTGGCGAGGCGTTTGCTCAAGCGCTCGGTGACAAAGCAGGAATCACCCGCTTTGGCACTTCTTTTGTCCCTATGGATGAGTCTCTCATTATGGCAAGTGTTGACATTTCTGGGCGTGGTCAGGCCTATTGCGACCTCCCAATTCCAACTCAGAAAGTTGGAGATTTTGATACAGAACTCGCTGTCGAGTTTTTCTATGCTTTTGCGCGCGATGCAAAACTAACGCTTCATGTTCGCGAAATCGCTGGACAGAATTCTCACCACATTATTGAGGCAGCGTTTAAGGCTTGTGGTCGCGCAATGCGTCAAGCTTGTGAGATGGACCCGCGTGTTAATGGCATTCCTTCCACGAAGGGTGTTCTCTAATGGCAACAGCAAAAATTGCCGTAGTCGATTACCACAAAGGCAATTTGTCCAGCGTAATTCGTGGGCTCGTGCGTGCGGGTGCCGATGCATTTTCGACTGACGACCCGAAAGCTATCGAGTCGGCTGATGGCATCGTTGTGCCTGGAGTTGGTTCATTCTATGACGCTGCAGTGTTTATGAAAGAGTCAGGTCAAGCTGAAGCAATTTTAAATGCTTGCAAGAAAGATACTCCGCTCCTTGGAATTTGCCTGGGGTTACAACTCCTTTTTGACTCGGGAGATGAAGGAATTCCTGAGGATTGTGGTGCCGTTTCCTCTTCAAGTGACGGAGCTGATTTAAGCGCTGGAGATGTGTTTGAAAGCAACGGCTCGCTTTTTACGCGTGGACTTGGGTTGATTAAAGGAACCTGTGTAAAGCTTAAATCTGAATCTCTTAAAATCCCTCATGTTGGCTGGGATCAAGTTTATTTAACTAAAGAAGGCTTCGAGTCGCAGCTCATGGACGGCTTTGCCGAAGGCTCTAACATGTATTTCACGCATTCCTATGTCGCTAGCGATTGCGAGGAAGATTGCACGCTCGGCAAAACTCATTACGCGCAGAGTTTCCCTTGTGTCGTTGGGAAAGGCAATGTTTTTGGTGTTCAATTCCACCCAGAAAAATCAAGTTCACAAGGCCTTTTGATTTTGAATAATTTTGTAAACATCGTGCGGGAGGCAAAGTAATGATAGTTTTTCCCGCTATTGATTTGATTGCTGGCAAGGTCGTGCGTCTGGAGAAGGGCGACCGCAGCAAAATGACGGTCTATTCCGAGGACCCAGTTTCAGTTGCGCAAGATTTTATGTCGCAAGGCGCTACTTGGCTACATGTTGTAGATTTGTCCTCAGCGTTTGAAGAGCCTGAAGAAAATCGCGCTTTAAACGACGAGGCAATTCGAAAGTTATGCCAGGTCAAAGGCCTATCAATCGACGTTGGCGGCGGAGTTCGTTCGCTGCAGAGAATTGATGAGCTGGGAAGTTATGGAGCAAGCAGAATTGCTCTTGGCACTGTGCTTGTGAAAAACCCTGACTTTGCAGCCGAGGCTGCTGCGCAATTTGGCGAGTTGCTCGTTGCCGACATTGCTGCAAAAGATGGGCAGGTAAAAGTCAACGGCTGGCGCGATGAGGCTAAGCTTTCCGTTGAAGAGGCAGTCGGGAATCTTTCAAGTTTTGGATTCAAACACCTTGTGTTTACTGACATTTCTCGTGATGGAATGCAAACTGGTATCGATGTTGCGGCCTATGTAAAAATTGCAAAGCTAGCTGGCTTTCCTGTGGTTGCATCGGGTGGAATTTCTAGCCTTAGTGACATTTCTAACTTTGCTTCTGCAGGAGAAGAATTCATCGAGGGCTGCATCACAGGTCGCGCTCTTTATGAGGGAGCATTTACGTTACGCGACGCCCTAAATGCTGCAGGAGACAAAGCGTTTGAAGGTGCGACTTCCGCTAGTGTTTGCACCCAAGAATCAGACAAAGGAAGTGCGTCATGCTAACTAAAAGAGTTATCCCTTGCCTTGATGTAAAAAATGGACGCGTCGTTAAGGGCGTAAATTTTGTATCGCTCAGAGATGCTGGCGACCCGGTCGAGCTTGCTTCGGCCTATGATAAAGAAGGTGCCGATGAGGTAGTTTTTCTCGACATCACAGCAACTAGCGACAATCGTCAAACCACGATTGATATGGCGAGTCGCGCTTCTGAAGAGCTAACAATTCCCTATGCGGTGGGCGGCGGCTTTCGCGACATCGATGGAATGCGTGCCATGGTTTCAGCTGGTGCCGACAAGGTTTCCTTAAACTCTGCGGCTGTCAAAGACCCAACATTAATCACAGCGGCGGCTTCTGCATTTGGAAGCCAGGCTGTAGTTTGTGCAATCGATGCGAAGCGAGTCGGCGAGCCAGGTAAGCCTGGAGCTGACAAGTGGGAAGTCTACACGGCAGGCGGCAGAAACGCTACAGGAATTGACGCTGTTGGGTGGGCAATTGAGGCAGCAAATCGTGGAGCTGGTGAGATTTTGCTCACAAGCATGGATCGCGACGGCACAAAATGCGGCTTCGACATTGCTCTCACTCGCGCAGTTGCTAGAGCTGTGCCAATTCCAGTCATCGCTTCGGGTGGTGTTGGTGAACTCGAGCATTTCGCAGAAGGCGTTATAGAGGGCGAGGCCGACGCAGTGCTAGCTGCAAGCGTTTTTCATTTTGGCGAATTTAGCATTCGCGAAGTGAAGGAATACATGGCAAGCCAGGGAATTCCTGTGCGGCTTGATTTTTAAAACGGTTTTTTTGTAGTTAAGGTTTTTAAAATGGCTGAAGCTTTTACATATGATGAGACAATTCTCGACTCATTGAAGTTTGACAACAAAGGTCTGATTCCATGTGTTGTGCAGCAGCATGACACAGGAGAGGTTTTGATGGTCGCGTGGATGAACCGCGAGTCAGTGAAGCTAACTTTGGAGACTGGCAAAACTTGGTTTTGGAGTCGCAGTCGCCAAGAGCTTTGGAATAAGGGTGCTACTAGCGGAAATTATCAAATCGTTCTTGAGCTGGTGGCTGATTGTGATTTTGACACGCTTTTGGCAAAAGTTGATTCAGAAGGTCCAGCATGTCACACTGGCAACAGAACATGCTTTTTTAATGAAATTACGAAGGAGTAAATCGTGGGTGTTAGAACTGCAAACGTTCAAGACGGAAACATTGGTGAGACACTTGAGGGCCTGGCTGGCGTTATTCATGCGCGTCGCGACGCAAGTCCAGATGAAAGCTACACTGCACGTCTTCTCACCGATGTTGAAGATGAACTTCTGAAAAAACTTGCGGAAGAGGCAAGCGAGGTCATCATGGCTTGCAAAGATAACGACCACGACCACATTCGCTACGAGGCAGCCGATTTGATTTATCACCTGCTTGTAACCATGGAGCGCTACGGTGTTACAATCGATGAGCTTGCTGGAGAACTTGACGCGAGAAGGAAGTAGCTTTTATCCTTCAAAAATGCAGCTTTTGCAGTTTCTTCATGTATGAAACCCGCTATTAGCGCGCTGGTTTTCTAGTGCGTCCAGCTCATCTGGGGCGAATTATTACTTTGGTTGTCAAACATTCCGACTGGATATTTTTAAAAATCTATAATTCCCAGGATTCCCAGGAACCGTCTCTTCTTGGTACGTCAAATTTTCTGTAACCAATTTCCCAAGCGTGTTTTTGTGCCTCTTCGATATTGTAGCAAACAAACTTT
>JAUMVS010000061.1 GCA_030530045.1 Phoenicibacter congonensis | reverse complement strand
CGCACACATCATATCTTTCTCCGTAAAGTCTAGGCACACACATTAATTTCTACTTTTGTAGATGCTTCGTTTGCGTCCTTGGCTGTTGCGTCTAGGCACACACATTAATTTCTACTTTTGTAGATAAGTACGCGCCGCCACTTAGGCACGTCGTCTAGGCACACACATTAATTTCTACTTTTGTAGATAGACGAACAACATTAACGGCTATAGAGGTCTAGGCACACACACATTAATTTCTACTTTTGTAGTTTCCGTCTTTTTTGCAGTACGATATTAATTAGACACGCTCATTAATCTCCATTTTCTAGAATTTTCAATTTCTCTCCTGTCATTAGGAGGGTTCTCTTTAAGGAGGCTTATCATGAAATGTTCGTACTGCGGTTGTCAAACTGAAGAAAGAATTTTTTCAGATAGAACATTCGAGTTCTGGGGGCAAATGGTTACAACAACTGGCATTAAATATCGTCACTGTCTAAATCCAGATTGCCCAGAACCAGATTGGATTTCTGCTAAGGAAGGTTTAAAAGAAGAAGAAGAGCAAATTAAAGCTCAGCTTCATTAATTATTACCCTTAATTTAACTCCCCTGTATGCAATGGGGTCTATTAATTCAAATAGATTTTTGTGACACACGATAGAGATTGTTTAGAACGTTATGAGGTCGGAATTATGTATGGATTGACATTTGACTTGGACGCTAATTTACTGCAAGATGACTATCAAATTACAAGACCAAAGGCATATTCGGTTATTGATAAGACCCTAACTGATTTGGGCTTTGCCCGCATTCAATGTAACTTCTACGTTCTGCAAAACCCAAAGAATGGCATGAACTTTCTTTTCGACATGAACGATGAATTAGGCAAGTATGAATGGTTCAACGCTTGTGTTCATGACATTGCAGCTTTCAAGCTTGAAGATTGGTCAGACATAACCGAAAGCTTCAAAAGGAAACTATAAACACATCTACATTTAATCAACTCCCCTTTAAGCAATAGGGGTCTTTTAATCCAAATAGACTTTTGATGGCACGATGACTACTCGGTCGTGCGGGGTCTCACATTGATGTTTTTTGAAGTTCGCGCCGCTACATGGGCATATTTTTCCTTAAGGTATGTTAAATTTTATTTTATAAAAATAAAAAATAGTGTCCTCTTCTAATGAGTGAGTAAAAGCCAGAACCGGATGCGATTGGTGAAGAAAGTGCCTGCGGAATGGCTTCTTTCTTGTCGGTTATGTCCATGAGGATTCTTGATAAGTGGAACAGTAGTCAGGAGTATTTGAATACTGGCTTGAATGCAGAAGAAAAAATGCAGTCACATGCGGAAGCATTGAATGCTTCAGCTGTGTATCTTCCACGATTTCGAGTTTGGGCAACATAATGAGCTAGGGGGTAAATCATGGATCAAACGCTAAAAGAATTGAAGCAAAATCTCGCAGGAAAGGTTCTCGAACTTGCTGAGCTGCTGCACGACGATCCTGTCAGCCTTATGAACGGTTTCGTTACTTCTTCACTATTTTATAAAGGGATAAAAAATACAAGTTATGAGTTTTATCAAGATAGATTGGAGCTCATTGAGCTGGTAACTCAAATCGTTAAAGAAATGCACAGTCTCGCTCAAAAGGACCAAGCGCCTGTTAAAGATAACGAACCCTCGAATCAAAAGAATGTGGATAAAGATTTCGTTGAGTTCGACAATCTCTATGGCCATAGCTTCAAGATTAGGCGAGATTATGTCGACTTTGAATCAATGAAATATCCAGATCATCTTTTATGCGAAAATGATGGCGAAGAATACATAATTGACCCGCTCACAGAGCAAGCGGTTTCGAAGCAAGAATGGCAAATTAGAAGGAAACTTTACTTGGAGACTTTTTTCCCGGAAGATTATGAAAAGCTTCGGGATGAATTTGACGATTTTGATGTGTGGGATGACTTCAGAAATATTCTCTAAGTGTGAATAATGTCGGTCATTGAGGAGTCTTAAGCGGCAGCTAATTATTAGTTTAATTTTGAGTGATTTACATCAGCGTCTAACGCTGGCGTTAAAAAGCTAACTGTTCATGTAAGTGGTGGTGATTGTTTTGAAAATTAAATCTGCATATGCTTTAAATGATTCCGTGGTCAGGTTCACCGACGAGCAAGACCGAGTTTATGATTTTTCGATGCAGGCGTGGCTCGAATCGCCAGGTTCATGGTTATCTCAGCTTAAAGATCCTGACTATTTTAAATTAGTGCGTGTTTCTGAGGACCGCGACACCATCGAGTGGCCAAATGGGCAGGACGTAGCACCTCATGAATTAGAAGATTATTCAGTTGAGGTCGATTGGCGATTAAAGACGCAACCAAGTAGGCTTGGCATTATCCGCCCGCGCTATAATTTGGAAGCATGTTTTGGAAATGCGGAAAATTTGAATTTGACACAAGAATCCCAGTAATAATGGGCATTGTGAATGTCACGCCTGACAGTTTTTCTGATGGCGGAAAGAACTTCGACCCAAGCGATGCTGTTGCTAATGCGAAGCAGCTTGTGGCAGACGGTGCAAAAATCATCGATGTTGGCGGAGAGTCAACTCGTCCCGGTTCAATCGAAGTAACCCCAACTGAAGAATGGGAGCGCATCGCTCCAGTAGTTGAAGCTCTCGTTGCAGCCGACATTTGCGTTTCAGTCGACACACGTCATGCGGAGGTCGCTAAAAAGGCAGTCGACGCAGGCGCTTCTATCATCAACGACATCTCAGGTTTCGTTGACCCTGCAATGGTTGAAGTTGCAAAGAATTCCGATTGCGGCCTTGTTGTCATGCATATGCGTGGCACGCCTCAAACAATGGGCGAACTCACTGAATATGAAAACGTCGTCAGTGAAGTTCGCGACTGGCTAAAGAGCCAAGCCGACATGCTTGTTCAGGCAGGCATCTCTCCTGAGCGAATTTGCGTTGACCCAGGTCCAGGCTTTGCAAAAACCCCTGAGCAGACTCGCGACGTTATGCGAAACATGCACGAATTTCGCCACCTCGGCTTCCCAGTTATGGCAGCTCCAAGTCGCAAACGTTACTTGGCGCTTTGTGGAAATTGCGACGACCTTGAGGCGAAAGACAACCTCACTGCGACTGAATGTTTGCAGGCATGCGAGTGGGGCGCAGGCGTAGTTCGCGTTCACAATGTTGCTCGCACTGCCGCAGAACTCGCAAAACTTCGCCCGCTCGTGGTGCTTGGCCTTGGCGCAAACATTGCGATTTATGCGCAGGACGCTTCCGAGCGAATCGAGTGCTTGAAGTCGCAAATCAACATGGCAATCACTGAAATGCTCAGCTTGCCTGACACTGAACTCATTGATGTTTCGCCTTTTTATGAGTCGGAACCTGCCTATAAAGAAGATCAAGACACGTTCTTGAACTGCGTTGCGGTGCTGCGTTGCGGAATTCCGCCACTCGAGCTTTTGCAATATTTGCACGTCATCGAGGACTCGCTTGGTCGCAAGCGTGAGGTTGAAAACGGCCCGCGCACAATCGACATCGACATCGAAGATTACCAGCTCTATGTGTGTGAAAGCGACGAGTTGACGCTGCCGCATGTGAACATTTGTGAGCGCGATTTTGTAGTGAAGCCTTTCAATGATGTTTTGCCAAACCACGTTCTTGCCGACGGCACGACGCTTGACCGCGTTGACGAGATTGCGCGAGTTGGTCTTGCGCACAGGGTGAATTAATGCTTGTCGATTCCTGGAACGTTCAATGGTTTGACGAGACGCCGTCCACTAATGTGGAGGTCAAAAACCGCATCAACGAGGGCGTCGCCCCTGGCTACGTCGCGGTTGGTCGCAAGCAAACGAGCGGCTACGGCATGCGCGGTCATGTGTGGGTTAGCCCAGTTGGAGGCCTTTATTTCTCGCTTCTTTTGCAACCAACTCTTCCGCCTGAGCAACTGAGCGAAATTCCAATGCGCGTGGCGCGTGCTGTGATGGAAGGCTTGCAGCCTCTCTCAATCGAAGAGCTCACAATCAAGCCGCAAAACGACATCGTGTTGAAGCGTTCCTATTCGCCCGACTCTGAAACTCGCGAAAAGCTTGTGGGAATTTCGACCGAAATTTACAAAGAGCGCCTGTGTGTGGGCATTGGCGTGAACGTTTTTCATCCCGAGGACGAAAAAGAGCCGACCGGTGCAAACATTCCTGTTTATCTCGAAGATTTCAACACGCGCGAGCTCTCGCTTGAGACTGTTCTTAACGCGGTGCTGCCCGTGCTCAATGCTAAACTTGTTGTATGAGCTTAAAACATCAAATATCCAAGGCTGCAGCGGGTTTTTCCGCATTCGGAATCACCCACTTCACAAGCATGAACGCCTCGAATTTCCCGGGGCAACTCGCGTTGAAAATTGACTCTCGTGCAATTGAAGCGGAAATTAAACATAAGGTGAGCGGCAAAAAAATCGTAGTCGTGGGCACAAACGGAAAAACTTCCGTGAACAACATGATTGCCGATTGCTTGGAAGCGCAAGGCTTAAAAGTTTTGTGCAACAGAAGTGGCGCAAACATGAAGGCGGGCGTTTGCACGACTGTGCTTCGCGGAAAGAAAAGCGACGTTGGTGTTTTTGAGTCCGACGAGCTTTGGACGAAGGAAACTTTGCCCGCGGTTGACGCCGATTATTTGCTGCTTTTGAACTTGTTCCGCGACCAGCTTGATCGCTGTGGCGAGATTGACAGAATTCAGTCATCGATTGTCGAGGCGCTGCGTCGCTCTCCAAAAACGACTCTCATTTATAACGCCGACGATCCGCTTTGCACGATTGTTGCGGAAAAAGCTGCCGCGCTTGATGAGCGCAAAAACTCCAGTAAGAACATCACTTTTGGCGTGGACGAAACGCTTCATTGGGAGCAAAATTCCGTCAGCGACACAACCATGTGTCAGAAGTGCCAAGCGATGCTTGAATATGACATTAGGCAATACGACAAACTCGGCAAATATCACTGCCCTGAATGCGGTTTTCGCCGACCCGAACTCGACTTTTCTGCCGTTAATGTTGAGATGAAAGCAGAAGGCTTGAGTCTTGATGTGGCTCAAAAAGGCAAGCAAGCAACGCGTTTTTCTAGCGGCTTACTTGGCTCCTACAACGTCTACAACATGCTCGCTTGTGTGACTGCGGCGCGAATCATGGGCGCAAGCGACGAGGCAATCGCAAAAGCAATTGCGGCGTTTAACCCCGAAAACGGCAGGTTGCAGCGCTACGAAATTGATGGCGTTGGTGTGCTTTTGAACCTCGCGAAAAACCCAACGGGCTTCAATCAAAACTTGCGCATCATCTCTTCTGCAATTGACACGACCCAAGAAACAGCTGTAGCTTTCTTCATAAATGATCAAACGCCCGATGGCCACGACATTTCATGGATTTGGGACATCGACTTTGAGGAGCTGGCTAAGTTCAGCGGCGTAACTTTCTTTGCAGGTGGCGACCGCAAAAACGACCTGCAGGTTCGCCTCAAACATGCTGGCATCAAAGCAAACCTTTGCGATTCAGTGAAAGATGCAATTGAGTGCGGCATCGAGCAGCTCTTCGTTATTGCAAACTACACTGCGCTTCCAATCGAGAAGAAAACTCTCGACGCTCTGGCTTTAGAAGGCAAGCTTAATAAAGCTGCAGAAAATGTTTACGATAAGCAGTCAGAAATTTACCCTCAACCAGCTGAATCGCTGAATGCTCAGCCAGTAAAAATCGCACACGTTCTTCCAGAGCTTTTGAACCTTTACGGCGACGGTGGCAACGTGAAAATCTTGAAGAATCGCTGCGCGTGGCGCGGAATTCCAGTTGAAGTGGTTCCTGTCTATGCAGGCGAGGAAGTTGATTTTTCGCAGTTCGACATCATTGTCATGGGCGGCTCGCCTGACCGCGAACAGGAGCTTGCGAGCCAAGAGGCTCTGCGCTGGAAAGAGGAAATTCGCACTCATGTTGAATCGGGCAAGCCGATGCTCGTAATTTGCGGAAGCTATCAAATGCTTGGCACCGAATGGCTGCTGAACGGCGAAAGTGTTGCTGGACTTTCTGTTCTTGACATCAAGACTGACCGACCTGGAACTTCGGCCGACCGCCTCGTTCAAAACATCGCGATTGAATCGAAGCTTGCAACTCGTCCTGTCATCGGTTTTGAAAACCACGCAGGCAGAACTCACCTGAACGGCGACCTTGAAGCATTTGGAAAGGTAGTTTCTGCAGTTGGATGCGGAAACAATGAGCAAGACCACGCCGACGGCGTTCTTTATAAAAGCACGATTGGAACCTATCTTCATGGTCCGCTGCTTTCAAAAAATCCTGAAATTGCCGACTGGCTAATTGCTCAAGCGATAGCGAAGCGCGACGGGATCGAAGCTTCTGAAATCTCACTGAGTGAACTAAACGACGCAGAAGAAATCGCCGCTAACAACCACATGGCAAAGCTGCTAATTAAGTAGGCTTCTCAGCCTTGCTTTCGCGGGCAACTCAGTTCAGACGCGCTTCATTGATAAATAACAAAGCCGCCCATAAAACAGGCGGCTTAACTTTTTCTATTATTGTTTTTTGCTGTTGGCCGTCAGTTACCCGCGCGGCCAGCGCGTTAATTAGCCTTGAATCAGGCGCAACGCTTCGGAACGAGTTTTGTCGCTTTTCTCAAAAACGCCGCGGACAGCTGAAGTTGTAGTTTTGCTGCCAGGTTTTTTAACGCCGCGCATGCTCATGCAAAGGTGTTCCGCCTCCATGACAACCATGACACCCAGCGGCTGAAGCTCTTCCATCAGCGTTTCTGCAACCTGCGTGGTGAGGCGCTCTTGAACTTGAGGACGCTTTGCATAAACCTCGACCAGGCGTGCAAGCTTAGAAATTCCACAAATTCTTCCGTTCTTTGCTGGGATGTAGGCCACGTGCGCCGTTCCGAAAAATGGCATCAGGTGGTGTTCGCACATTGAGTAGAAAGGGATGTCTTTGACGATGACCATTTCTGAATGATGCTCGTCGAAAGTCGTTTCGAAAAGTTCTGAAGGGTCGGCATCGCAGCCGGCGAAAATCTCTTCGTACATCTTCGCAACGCGCTCAGGAGTCTTTTTGATTCCCTCGCGATTTACATCTTCTCCAACCCCTTCAAGGATAAGTTTGACGCCTTCTTCGATTTTTTTTCTGTCCATTGGCACTCCTTTTTTCTAGTCCTATAATATCTGTCTTGTATGCTCACTTTCGTCAAAAGATTCACAAGGTTATAAATGTTTGGTTTAGATAAACGCACTTCAATAATGGTTACGGTCATTGTTTTCGGCTCGTTCGTGACAATTTTGAATCAGACGTTCGTCTCACCAGCACTTCCAACGATGATGCGCGATTTTTCGTGCGATGCCGCCACGGTTCAGTGGCTCACGACTGGCTTTTTGCTCGTGAACGCCGTCATGATTCCTGTGACGGCCTACATCATGGAGAAGTTCCCGCCGCGAAACATTTTCGTTTTCGCGATGCTCGTTTTCGCAGCTGGCTCTGCCGTTTGTGGCTGGGGACCATCGTTTGTGGTTTTGCTAGGCGGCCGCCTCATCCAGGCAATTGGCGCAGGCATCATGATGCCAATGACCATGGCGACGATGCTCGTGACCTTCCCGTTTGAGAAGCGTGGCACCGCAATGGGAATTGTTGGCACAGTTTTTGCGTGCGCTCCAGCAATTGGCCCTTGTCTTGCGGGCTTTCTTGTCACCTACACTGGCTGGCACGTCATGTTCTGGGGAATGTCGGTCGTTTGCGTTATCTTTGGTGTGCTCGGCTACTTCTTCGTCGAGAACAAAAAGCCTGAACACGCAAAAGAAGTTCACTTGGACGTAATCAGCGTAATTCTGTCGACGTTCGGCCTTGGTCTTTTGCTCTACGGCCTCAGCATCATCGGCTCGACAGGTCTCACGATTTTTGATGGCTGCCTCATGATTGTCGGCCTCGTGCTCATCGCATTCTTCTGCCATCGCCAACTTCACCTCGACCACCCAATGCTTGAGATTCGCGTTTTGAAATCCCGCGAATTCACTTTCGCATCATTTATCGGAATGGTCGCTCAAGCGGGCGTTACCATCAGCGGCATTTTGATGCCAATCTACATTCAAACGATTCTTGGCTACCCAGCGCTTGTTTCTGGCCTCGTAATTTTGCCAGGCGCAGTGCTCTCAGCTGCCGTGAATGTCTGGGCTGGCCGCTTTTATGACAGGCATGGACCTCGCCTCGTAATCCTTTCCGGCCTGGGCCTCTTCTTTGTTGCGAACCTTTGCTTCAGCTTGATGCCAATCGACGGCTCGGCGTGGATGGTTGCAATTTTCTTCCTCTTCCGCCAGTTCGGCATCGCGCTTCACAACATGACAGCAACGACCTGGGGCATGGCGAAACTCGACGACAGCCTGGCACCTCACGCGACGAGCGTTCAAAACACTCTGAGAACAGTTGCGGCATCGCTTGGCACCGCAGTGGTCGTGTCGATTTCATCAATCGTGCAATCGGCAACAATCAGCACCCACACCGAAACAGAAGCAACGCTCATGGGCGTAAACGTCGGGTTCCTCACGCTCTCGATTGTCATTTTCATCGTTTTCGTTTGCAGCTTCTTCCTGATCAAGAACGAAAAGCCTGGTCAAGCAACTGCGGAAGGCGAAATCATCGACGAGCTTTCTGCTCGCGAGAATCGCGAAAT
>JAUMVS010000060.1 GCA_030530045.1 Phoenicibacter congonensis | reverse complement strand
TCAGCCTGAGCCAGAACCTGAGCCCGAGCCAGCGCCAGTTATTACTGATCCAGAACCTGAGCCTGAACCACAGACAGTGGCAGAAGTTGCGCCGCAGCACTTCAACATTTGCCCAAATTGTGGGGCAGAGTTCGGGGCGGGATGTAAATTCTGCGGTTTGTGTGGCTCGAAACTTCCAGAGGCTGATGCGTCTGCTGCGCCGAAGCACTGCATGAGTTGCGGCAAGCCATTGGAGCCAGGTGCAAGTTTTTGTATTTACTGCGGTGCCCATGTCTAAATAATGAAACGTTTGACTCTCATAAAAGTCGCGTGCTGCCTGGCATGTTTTATGTTTGTCGTGGTTGAGGCGTGCATCAATGTGCTTCCAAGCGTCGAGGCTCTTTCGCCGCGTTCGTTTGATGCGCCAGTGCAGATCACCGAGACGACTTTTCCCGATGTGAATTTCAGGACCTACGTCAAAAGTCACATCGATTCGAACAGCGATGGCTTCCTCACGCCGAAGGAATGCGACAGCGTGACAGCAATCGGCACTTTTGATGAAGAAACGCTCGAGGTCCAAGATGCTGGACTTCGCGGCAAAGGCATTTCCGACATCACGGGCATTGAAAATTTCCCCTATCTTGAGTCGCTCGTTATTTCTCAAAATTCGCTCGACACTGTGAATCTTTCGCACAACACGCAGCTCACGCAGCTCGATTTGCGCGAAAACAGTAAAACGCCTGGTGCGGCGTTTTCTTTGAACATTGGTAATTCGTCTAGCGAAGTTACTGTTCTTGTTAGCCAAGATTCTTCCGTCTCTGGCGGAACAAAAAATGTGACCGTGAAGCAGGTGGATTAATGGACGAGAACAAGACACCCTGCGGAAGGTTAATTAAGCTTGATTTCTTCACGCCTGATGAAGATATTCTGGGTTGCGAGTCTAAAGAAAAAGTAGCTTCGAATTTCAAAGAGCTTTTCACTGAAGGTGACGTGCATGAGGGTGGTTCTGGAAGAGTTGAGAAAGTTAGCAACGCTAACGGCAAGACTTTTTATGCCTTAAAGACACCTTTGTCTAATTCAGAGAGCGCAGTTCGTTCGTTTTCTGAAGAAATTAAGAACACCAGAATCCTCTCGAAGCAATTTGGTTTCCCAAGCCCAACGTTTTATGGACACGGTGCAATTGATGGCAAGCCCGCATTCGTTCTTGAATGGGTGGATGGAGAAACAATCGTTGCTGCTTCCGATTTGAAATCGGAAGACCCCCTGGGAAAAAGGGTCACGCCACGGCTTGTTGCACAGCTCGGAATCAGCATTTTGGGAATCGTGGAGCGGCTGAGTTTCGAAGAAGGTGCGTTTGTTCATCGCGACATTTCTGCTAAAAACATTATGCTTCGGACCAACAAGAGATCCGTCAAGAAGCAGGTTCAGGACGAATCTTTCGATTTGTGCATTATCGATTTTGGTTCGGCAACGCTTAAAGAGCAGGATGCAAGCCCTGGCATCACGATGGTTGAAAATCTTGTGCGAAAAGGCACGCCGGAGTATGCCGCGCCCGAGATGCTGACTAGTGATATTAAGGGCAATGTGAAGCTGAGGACCTCTCCGAAGGTTGACTCCTACGCAGTTTGCTCGATTCTTTATGAACTGCTGAGCGGCGTTACTCCATATAACCTGGCGGGAATGCATCGGCTTCCACCATCTTTTTATCGCTACAAGATGGACACACCCATTCCGCATCCAGTTACGCTGCATGACTTTTCTTCCATTGCTGACATATGCAGGAAAGATTGCTATATAGCTGGCATTTATGACTCATTGGATGAGAAAAGAACCGCAAAGCATTCCGCTATCACGAACATTTCTGATGCTGAATTTGACAACAAATTCTCGCTTGCGCTCGCTAAGGCCGATTATCAGCTGGGCGCGATTTTGCTAAAGGGCTTGAATGCTCAGCAGGAAAACCGCGTTGGGCCTCGGGAACTTCGCGCGATGCTCGTGAACTTTGTTAAAAATTACGAACAGAACATTAGGAATGCAATCAATGGCATGCCGCTTGTGCCGTTTCTTGATGTGGATCAGCAGGCGCTCATCACCACGCGTTCGCAAAGTTCGCCAATCGTTCTGCATCAGGCTGACGACACCCCGCTGTTTTTGCCCGACCAAATCATCATTAATAACGGTCCTGACGTCGTCTATCTTGACGAGGAGTCGCTTGAAAAAGCCAAGAAGGAGCATAAATTTAACAAGCTTGCCTTTGGAATCGGGCTTGCAATTTGCAGCCTTGTTGGAATAATCTTTTCGCTCGGGCTAAACGGCTCGCTTTATCAAAGTGGCTACGTTGGGAATGAGCTTCAGATCTCTGGTCTTCCGAGCCTTGGATTTCTGGCTGTTATTTTTATTCCGCTGTTATTCTCAACGATTGTGTTTCTAGCATGTCCGAAGAACGGAATCGACATCGCAGCAGGCACTTTAGCAACAATAGCGAGCACTTTTTTCGCTTTAAATTTTGTCGGTTCATTCGAGTTTGTTTCCGACTACGTCAAGCCGCTTTTCTTTGCTGGGTGCTTGGCAGTGTCGTTTGGATTTGTGGTTTGCATGTGTTGCTCACGTAAGCAACTTTAGGGAAGGATTGAAGTATGGCTGATGAGAAGCGCACGCCATCGAAAGTGGTTTTTGAGTTTTTGAAGAAAAATGCTGGGCTCTCATACAAAGTTTTTGCAGCTGCCCTCATAGACGGAACCAAGAAATATGGCAGCAGGTTCCTTTCTGACCGAATCGAAGAAAAGTCGTTTCTTTCTAGGCACATAGTAAAAAGTGATCCAAAGTCTATTCCGAAAACTTGGTTCAATGATTTTTATGAAAGCTCAACTTTTGCATGGAACAACCTTAAAGCCAGTAACAAGAAGAAAATTTCTGATGAGGAAAAAAGCCGATGGGGCATCGAAACATTGCGAACGGTTGGTGTTCCTGAGCTTCTGAAAGCTTTCGCGGATAGCTCGATTAACTGCGGTGTTTTTCTAAACCAGCTCGAGTGGATTAATGACAATGACCGGATGGACGTCAACAAAAAAGGTAGCTTGATGATGTATCTTTTTGTGGCGACTGGGTGCACAGGAAATCCGCCCTATGCGGCTCAATTGACCAGCGGTCAGCTTGAAACTTTTGGGCTCGCGATGCGCACGAGTGTGCCTGATGTTTGCGAAAGCCCAACTGAGGGACTCGACGAGGTTGCTGAACCGAGAGATCTCTACCTTTGCAGGGTCGATGATGGCATGTACAGTCGTCTTGAACCGGTTTTGTCGGAAGACGGCACCAAAATTGGAATGATGCCAGAAGGAAAGAGTCAGCTCGTTCTTCCTGAGAGGACTGTCAGCCGCCGCCATTTGAAGATTTACAAAGATGCGGAAGGTTGGTGGGTGCTTGGCTTGCAGTCGAAGAATGGCACCACGCTTTATCGCCATGTAACTGGCGAAACTATCGTTGTGGAGCCGCCTCGTTCAAAGGCTGAAAGCAATCAGCGCAACCCTGTGAAAATTGAACCTGGCGACCATTTGCATCTAGCGCAAACCGTCGAGCTCTTTTTGAAAGAATACTAGCTCGCGATTCGGATTTTGGCTCGCGGTTTTAGGGTTTTTGAGATTACGGCATCGTCAGTTTCGGGTCATGCATTTCGGACCCGAGTTTGAGAATTTAAGTTTCCGATGCTTTAAAAAAGTTGCGCAACTTTTTTGCGTGTGAATACGTTTTAATAAAATTAGTTTCATTAATTAGCTGGTAAAGAGGTTGCTTTTGCAGGTGGTAATCGATTTCTTGCTTCCGCGATTTCCCCTGCAACAGTGGCTCATGCTTTGCCTTGCACGTTGGCTGTTTGGGTTTCAGCTTTGGCGAAGGCATTTTTGGTAGGTGGTTTATGCGTTGTCAGCAATGCAATAGAGAAGTGTCCGCGGGGTGCAATTTTTGCACCAATTGCGGCGCGCCAGTGAGCAGTGTTCCCCAGGTGGGAGTGCCTCAAAGTGCGCCAAACCCGAACAAGACCGAGGTTATCGGCACCTCGGGTGCGCCTTCTTTCGTGCAGGGGCAAAGTGGAGTGAGCTCGACAGTCGAGGTGATTGGCGACAAGGGAAAATATGTCGTGCGTCAGGAGGATCGCAAACAGTCGAGGGCGCCCCTGGTCGCGCTTGTTTTTGCGACTGTGGTGATTGTGATTGGAGGCGTTTTTGCGGCGTTCTACATCGTGAAGCCCCCGATTGCGGCACTCAAAGACACGCCTTTTAGTTCGGTCACGACCGACACTCAAACGAGCGCGCAGGTTATCCCCGAAGCTCGAGATAGTGCCGTGATTTAGCGGTTTTTAAATTATGATTTTTTTAGCAATAGTCGACGCGTAGTGGTGGTGTTAAATGCTTTGTACTAATTGCGGGGCAGAAATTGCCGATGGTTGCAAATTCTGCACTCAGTGTGGTCAAAAAATTGAAAATGTTGATTCTGAACAGCAAAATCAAGCCGAAAACGAAACCCCAGAATTAAAACCCTCGGTTGAAGAAACAGCCGCAGTAGAGGCGCTTTCCGAAGAAACTCAGGCAGAACCTGAAGCGTCCGATGAAGTCGCAGAAGAAACTCCCGAAGATTCGCAGGCGGAAGGGGAAGAGCCGGAAGTCGAGGATTCCGAGGACGGTGCTATCTCAGAAGAAGCCAGCGATGATGTCTCGAATAATGAGGAGTCTGCTTCAGAAGATAGCGCAGTAGACGATTCAAAACTCGATGTTGTAGCTGAAACTTTGTCTGAGGATTCTGACAATGAGCCAGCTGAGATGGAAGAAGACCCTTCTCCTGGTGATGCACCCAGCGATTCATCAGTTCAAGATGTGGCAGCAACTTTGCCAGAAGAACCTGCTAAAGATTTAAAGTCTGAGGCTGAGGTAGACGTGGCAGCTGCTCCAGAGACTACGAGCTTGTCCCCTGTTTCGAAGCCGAAGGAGACGACGGAAACTCCTTCCGAGATTGCCACAACAATCACCGATGATGGCAATGAAGTCACAGTACTTGAATCAAAAAGAAAGCGCAACGCAAGAACAATCACGATTGCATGCACAGTGATCATTTGCCTGGTAGTCGTAACCCTCGGCGGCCTGCTTTGCTGGAAATCCCTCACTCCAAAAGAGCTTTTGCTCGACAGTTCCGACATCAAAGACGAAGCAGTCAACACAATGCTCGTGCAATACGACAAAGACGGCGACGGCAAACTTTCTGAAGATGAGCTTGGGGACATTACGGAACTTGAAATTGGGGAAGGGATGACTGATCTCTCTTTTCTTAAGTATCTTTGGAATTTGGAGGAGCTTATAGTAACAAATCCAGACATTAAAAAGATTGATACAACAGGTAATCCGAATATCAACGTAATTAAAGCACCTTACGCTGATGTAATTAAGTTGCCTGTGAAGGATGACTACGAGAACGTGGACCTTAGAACTAATGATGATTGTGATGTTCAACCCCCAGACGATTCTGGTTGCGAACAGCAGTGGGTACCTTTAACAGTTACGGAGACAGTTTCTCTTGCAGGTTCCGATGAGTTACAAAACAAACTCACGGTACAGGATGTCGAGTCCAGAAATAAAATAAACTCTTTGTCAGTCAAGAAGTCGAACGATGACTACACGCATGATTGGCAATACGATTTTTCTTATGATGAATACGGTAGACTGCAGACCACCGATGTAACTAACACGTACAGAAGCGATGCGAAGTACACCATTTTTAACTTTGAAAAGACTCTTGGCTACAACTCTCAGAATAAAGTTCTGTCATTAGAAAATAAACCTGGATACAAAACTTCAGGGGAAACGTCTACAAATTATGTTCTTTACACTGACGATGGCCTTGTTTCGCAAGTCGGTAATTCATATAAAGTAGACTATAACGGCGATAAGATCGAATTAAAGACATCTAGTGGCAAGAAAGAAAAAACCGAAACTTCGTGGACTGTTTCTGACGACAAGACATCGACTTATATCGAGGCGAATACAGATGACGGGTATCTTCTTGAACACAATTATGAATTTGATAACAAAGCTAATTGCGTAACAGAGAAATTCGAAACCTATTCTTCTAAAAATTCATCAATTGAGGAAGGAGAGGTTAAAGGCAAAAGAACCGATTCGGTAGAGGTTAAATTCACCTACGACGGAAGTAGGCTTATAAAGGCTGAATTTAGCAATGGTTTTGTTCAGGATTATAAGTACGATTCGCATGGGCTACTTGTAAAAATTACTTCAGAAGGCGAAGCTCCTACAATTGAGGGAGTTGAAATCACTACCGATTGTGACATCGTTTATAAACGAATAATTGCAAAGAAAAATGAAAAGCCTCTTTCGTTTATTTCTCTACCTGGAAGTAACAGCAGTTCAACTGTTAATTTAACTTCGTCGGTTCGTGAAATTGATCCAAGGTTAACATCTGATTTGAGCAGTTCAGTTCAAGATGCAAACTTTACCGGCAAATTCTGGTGGGATGAGGAAGGCATTCTCGACAGGCAGGTAGAGGCATCGGGCAAGGAACTTCCGCAAGAGGATGACAGCGATGAAGTGATTTATCTTGATAATTTTGAGCTTACTGAGGTAAATGCGGCTTTCGAGTCTAAGATTCAAGAGTACGCGAAGTATGAAGATATGTCGCAAAGCGAGTTGAGCAGTTATATGAATAAAAACTCGAGCGACAACAGCGTCAACCTTTACGGCTTGCGCGAGTTTGGCACAAAAATCTATTACGCCTATTACGATTTGAACCAAGACGGCGAGGACGAACTTCTGATTTCTTGTTCTAGCGGGCCTTACAAGCCGAGCTACATAGTTGATGCGTTCACCTTGAAAGATGGAGAAGCAAAACGCGTTCTTGGGTCAGCAAGCTCCAAGACGGCGTACTCGCTAAAGAAGGATAGTTACTTGGCCTATCACGGGTCAAGCGGTGCGACAAATTTTGTTGACAAGATTTGCAAGTTTGATGGTGATTTCAGTTTCGACGAGGAGAGTACCTATTTCGGGGATGTTGCAAAGCCAACTTGCGTGGTTGAATATGGCAGCGACAGCACTTCTTCTTCAAAACCGAGTTATTACAAGATTGAAAACGAAGGCAAGAAGCAAAGGTTAACTGAAAAAGAATACAAGAGCTTTAAAGAACAGATCGCTTCAAAATACGAAGACGAAACCATCGACTGGACTTCCGTTTCATAAGTTTGAAAATTAAATATCGCGCATCTAAAAAGGAGCCTCTTGCAGGCTCCTTTCGTTTTGATTTTTTGAATTTAATCTTCTTGAATTTTGGCTTGATTTGCTTATTCCTTCCAAGCTTTGACTTCGTCGAGCAGCCATTGAGCAAACTCGTCGATGCCCTCGCCGGTGCGTCCGCTGACTGGCAAAACTTTTGCATCAGGATTGCGGCGTGCGATGTATTCCTTCGCTTTGTCCATGTCGAAATCGAAGTAGGGCAAAACGTCGATTTTATTGATGAGCGCAAGTGACGAAACTTGGTACATCAGCGGGTACTTCAGCGGCTTGTCGTCGCCTTCTGGCACCGAGAGAATTGTGATTGATTTGACAGCACCCGTGTCGAATTCGGCAGGGCAAACAAGGTTGCCGACGTTCTCAAGAATTACCAGGTCAAAATCGCCTTCGAGGCTCTCGACGCCCTGGCGAGTCATGTCGGCATCGAGGTGGCACATGCCGCCGGTGTGAAGCTGAATTGCCTCGACGCCAGTCTCGCTTGCGACGGTGCGAGCGTCTTTGTCAGAGTCGATGTCGGCCTGCATAACAGCAATTTTCAGTTGGTCTTTGATGCGATTGATTGTGTTCACGAGAGTGGTGGTTTTGCCCGAGCCAGGCGATGACATCACGTTCAGGAGGTAGGTGCCCTTTTCCTTAAGCTCTTGGCGCAGAAGCTCGGCGCGCTTGTCGTTGTTTTCGAAAATTGATTGTTTGAGTTCTATGATTCTTACGTCACTCATTTTGACTCCTCTTTTTTTAACCGTTAGCGGTAATTATAGCCTGTTCCGATTGACGCTTTTCCGCCGCAGGCAAGTCGCCGCGAAATTCAGCATTCTGGCGTAATCTGTTCATGATGCGGTTCGGGTCAAAGCATGCGATTTTTTGCAAAAGCAGCGATATACTAGTTCGTGGTTTCCAACACAAAGGAGTAAATTCGTGCATTACACAATTGATATCAAGGGGCTCAAGCGCGACCTTGAGCTTTTTAGAGTTAGCGACGAGACGCAAATTGGCGCGCTCATTTTGTTCGGCGACGTGGAGCTCACGACGCATGCAGCGGCTGAGCTGCTGAAAATCGCGCCGGAGTTCGACATCATCATGACGGCCGAGGCGAAAAGCATCCCGCTGGCCTACGAAATGGCTCGCCAAGCTGGGCAAAACGACTATGTCATCGCGCGCAAAGGCCGCAAAGTCTACATGGGCGACATCATCATGGAGGCGACGCTCCAGTCGATCACGACCCTCGGTCAGCAGAAGCTCTACCTGGGCAAAAACGACTTCAAGAAGCTTTCGGGCAAGCGCGTTTTGATTGTTGACGACGTTGTTAGCACAGGCGAGTCGCTGCGTGCTCTTGAGCAACTTGCGGAAACTGCAGGCGCACACATTGTCGGCAAGATGGCTATCCTTGAGGAAGGCGATGCGCTCAACCGCGAAGACATTCAAACTCTCGGCCTCCTTCCACTTTTCGACGCAGAAGGCAACCCAAAAACCCCAATCGAGTAATTTTTGTTCCGCGATTTTTTGCGGTCTCATAAAATTCAAAAGCAAAAAGGCTCCTGCTCGCAGGGGCTTTTTTATTTTTCGTAATCCACCTCCGTCCCTTTTTCATTTATCTCCGTCACCAATTTTCATCGCCGCGCAATGGGGAC
>JAUMVS010000059.1:1204-8906 GCA_030530045.1 Phoenicibacter congonensis | reverse complement strand
ATTAAAACAATCGCGACTGGCGGTTTCTGTAAATTAATTGGACCAATTTGTTCGTCTGTCGACTTTATCGATTCATTACTAACTTTAAAAGGTCTGAACTTTATACTTAATCACATTGATTAGTTAAAAATCCACCACGTTAGGAGCAAAGAATGGCTGATTATTTAACCGATATCGAAATTGCTCAACAATGCGAAATGCAAGACATCGCTGCCGTTGCAAGCAAAATTGGTCTAGACGAAAGTAGTTTGAAGCGCTACGGCAATCACATTGCAAAAGTTAATCTTGATTGCGTCAATGAGAATATCAAAAACGGAAAACCTGGCAAGCTTGTTTTAGTTACAGCCATCAACCCAACCCCTGCAGGCGAGGGAAAAACAACAACTTCTGTTGGACTTGCTGACGCACTCTCAAAGATCGGCAAAAGTGCAGCGTGCGCACTTCGCGAGCCTTCTTTGGGTCCTGTTTTTGGAATTAAAGGTGGAGCTGCTGGCGGCGGTTATGCACAGGTTGTTCCAATGGAAGACATCAACCTTCACTTCACAGGCGACTTCCATGCAATTGGTGCTGCAAACAACCTGCTTGCGGCTATGATCGATGCTCACATTCAAAATGGAAACGAGCTCGACATCGATGTTAAAAACATCACCTGGAAGCGCTGCGTTGATATGAATGATCGCCAGCTAAGAAACATTGTTTGTGGTCTTGGTGGTCCTGTGAACGGCGTTCCTCGTGAAGATGGCTTTGACATCACAGTTGCTAGCGAGGTTATGGCTGTGTTCTGCTTGGCAACTAGCATTGCCGATTTGAAAGAGCGCCTCGCAAACATCATTATTGGTTACTCGCGCAGCGGAAACCCAGTTTACGTACGCGACATTCAAGCTCACGGTGCAATGGCTGCACTTCTGAAAGACGCAATTGCTCCAAACGTAGTTCAAACTCTTGAAGGCACACCAGCTGTCATTCACGGTGGCCCATTTGCAAACATCGCTCATGGATGTAACTCTGTAATCGCTACAAAAACTGTGCTTTCTTGCGCCGATTATTGCGTAACTGAGGCAGGCTTTGGCGCCGACCTAGGTGCTGAGAAATTCCTCGACATCAAGTGCCGTCACGCTAATTTGAAGCCTGACTGCGTAGTTCTCGTTGCTACTGTTCGTGCTTTGAAATATCACGGCGGCGTTGCTAAAACTGACCTTAATGCAGAAAACATCGAGGCTCTAAAAGCAGGTCTTCCTAACCTCACACAGCACATTTCAAACATCCAAAACGTGTTTGGTCTTCCTTGTGTTGTTGCAATTAATGCATTCCCAACCGATACAAAAGCTGAACTTGAAGCAGTTGAAGCCGCTTGCAAAGAGCTTGGCGTTGACGTTGTTTTGAGCGAAGTTTGGGCAAAAGGTGGCGAAGGCGGAGTTGCGCTTGCTAACAAAGTTGTTGAACTTTGCGACAACGGTGACGCTTCTGGCCATTCGAAGGAAACATTTAAGTTTGCCTATGACAGTGACCTCACGATTGAGGAAAAACTCGAAGCGATTGCAACTAAGGTCTATCATGCTGACGGCGTAATCTTTGAGGCAAAAGCTAAGAAATCTTTGAAGAAACTCCATGAGATTGGCTGCGACAAAATGCCAGTGTGCGTGGCAAAAACGCAGTATTCTTTCTCCGACGACGCAACACTTTTGGGAGCGCCTTCAGGCTTTTCGATTTCTGTTAGAGATGTTAAAGTATCTAACGGCGCTGGTTTTGTTGTGGCATTGGCAGGAAGCATTATGACGATGCCTGGCCTTGGCAAAAACCCTGCAGCTAAAAGCATAGATGTGACTGACGAAGGTCAAATCACAGGTTTATTTTAAGGAGAAGAATGTCTGATAACGCGCTAACCATTGATACTGAATTTATTGAGCGTTTAAGTAGCGGCGACGCTACGCCTGGTGGTGGTGCAGCAAGTGCCTATTGTGGAGCTCTTGCTGGGGCTTGTGCTTCAATGGTTTCCAACATCGCCTATGCAAACGATAAATACGACCAAATTCGCGGACAGCTTGAGGCTTCCGTAAACAAATTAAACGACGTAAACAGCGACCTTTTGATTCTTGTTGACGAGGATGCAAATTCTTTTGCTCCAGTTGCAAAAGCCATGAAGCTTCCAAAGGGCGAGCTTCGCGACAAGAAAATGGATGATGCGCTTGTGCTCGCGTGCTCTGTTCCGCTTGAGATTATGCAGAAGTGCCTCGATGTCATTGAGGAATGCGAATATCTCGCGAAAAACACAGGCAAGCTCACAATTAGCGACATCGGTTGCGCTGTAACAATGGCAAAAGCTGCGCTCATCTCAGCAAGCATGAATGTTTATGTCAACGCTGGGCTTTTTAAGAGCCACGAGAACGGTGACAAATTCAAGAGCCTTGCGAACAATCTTGTCGAAGAGGGTGTCAGAAACGCCGATTATGTCTACGGAATTGTTGCCGATCAACTTGATGCATACAGATTGGTCTAGCCCGTGGCAGAACTGTTATTAGGCAAGCCTGTTGCCGATGCTATTTATGCAAAGGTAGACAGTGCTGTAGAAAATTTGAAACAAAACGGAGTCGAACCAACGCTTGCGCTTGTCTTGGTTGGCAACGACCCTGCTTCTGAGTCCTATGAAAAATCGCTTGTTAAAAAGGCGGAAGAGCACGGCATCAAAACTGAGCTTTTTAACCTTGAGCAAACGGTTACGCAGGAGGAATTCGAGGCAACAATTGATGCTCTCAACAATGATGACTCAATTCATGGCTGCCTCTTTTTCCAGCCTCTGCCTCATCATTTAGATGTTCATGCTCTGCAAACTAAGCTAGACCCTGCAAAAGACATTGACTGCATCACTGAGGTCAACTCTTCGAAGGTCTATTCAAATGCTGACCTACTGTTTGTGCCAGCCACTGCTCAAAGCTGTCTTGAAATTCTTGACCATTACGGAATTGATGTGACTGGTAAACATGTAGTTGTTGCAGGGCGTTCTCTTGTAATTGGTCGCCCGGTGTCAGTCATGCTTCTGCACAGAAATGCGACAGTCACCATGACGCATTCGAAAAGCAAAAAGCTAAAAGACCTAACAAGTGCTGCTGACATCGTGATTTTGGCAACGGGGCGTGCAAATGCTTTTGGCAAAAACTATTTCGCACCAGGTCAGGTAGTTATTGACGTGGCCACAAACGTTGACGAGGCTGGAAAATTAACAGGTGATGTTGACTTTGATGAGGTCGAACCAATCGTCGACAGCATCACGCCAGTGCCACGCGGAGTTGGTTCCGTTACAACTTCTGTAATGTTGCAGTTTGTTTGTTCTGCTGCAGCACACATTGCGGGTCTAAAATAGACTGCATGAAAAAAATTACAGTTAACACGCTTGATGAACTTGACGAGCTGGCAGCAAAACTTGCGCCGCTTCTCGAGCCGACCCACACCTTTTTGCTAAATGGCAACTTGGGCAGTGGGAAGTCGGAGTTCGTCAGTCGTGTTGCTGCGCATGCAGGCGTCAAAAACGAAATCACAAGCCCAACGTTTTGCTTTATCAATGAATATGAAGCAAACAATTTTATGCTTTATCACTTCGATGTCTATCGTCTAAATTCAGAAGACGAACTCTCAGAAATTGGCTTTGATGAGTGCGGCTACAACCCAAGCGACGGTGTGTCGTTCATTGAATGGGCCGATTTGTTCAGTGACTCAATGCCAACCGATGCTGTGAGACTTGAATTTAGCGGGCAGGGGAGTGAGCCTCGAGAAATCATGGTCGATGCATGCGGCCCTCAATCGCAAGCTTTAGTTGAAAAGTGGCTTGCATAATGGCTAAAAACATCGCTTTAACAATTGATTCTTCCAATGAAAAAGTAATTTTGGGAATTGGAGAGCTGCGCGCAGAAACGTTTGATGTTGAGGTAATCGATGAGAAGCTCATCGATTCCATGCGTGCGTCAAACCAAAAGCTTCTTCCTGAAATCGATGAACTCTTTAAGACTCATGGCTTGAGCGCAAAAGACATAGCTGTTGTTGGAGTTGGCCGTGGACCTGGGTCTTTTACTGGTGTTCGCATTGCACTTGCAACTGCAAAAGGCATTTGCTTAGCTCTAAATGTTCCGCTCTATGGAATTTCTACGCTTGACGCAATTGCTGAAAACCTTCGTCTCAATGAAGTTTATGGCGAAGCACTAGTCGTTGCTGACGCTATGCGCGGTGAGGTCTACCCTGTTTTTTATGACATTTGCGAAGGCGAAATCGTCAGAAAAAATGCCGACTCTGTAGCAAAGCCTGCTGCTTTTCTTGGAAGTCTAGAAGAGCAAGGCAACACAATTGCTTGTGGCGATGGTCTTGTTAAGCACAAGGCTCTTTTCGAAGGCAAGTTTAACCTGCTTGATGCAGGTCTTTGGTACCCAAGTGGCACAAGCATGCTCTCGCTGCTTTCAAAGCAAATGAAAGAAAGCGGCAACCCGCTTTCGGTCATAGAGCATGACGCTGGCTTGATTTTGCCAGTTTACACGCGTCTTTCTGATGCGGAAGAAAACGAACTGACGAAAATCAAGTCGAACAATGCAAAAGATTTAGTGACCGGAGTTCAAGGCGAAGACACAAATCACATTTCTGTTCGTCCAGTTGAGTTATCAGATGCTCCTGCGCTCGCAGCACTTGAAGGCGATAGTTTTGATAGCGATGCGTGGAGCGAAGCAAGCTTTACGACCGATGTAGTGGCCAACAATCGCATTTGGCTAAAGGCAGTGTCAGGTGATGCGCTAGCGGGTTATGTTGGCGCTTCCTATTCAGGGGACACCGCAGAAATTCTGAAAGTTTGCGTTGCGTCAGGCTCGCGCAAACAGGGCATTGGCAAAAAGTTGATGCGCTCAGCGTTTGAGCTGCTCAGAAACTTGGGCGTCTCGAAAGTCCTTCTGGAAGTTAGAGAGTCTAACTTGCCAGCTCAGGCACTGTATTTCTCGCTCGGCTTTGAGAAGGTTTGCGTGCGCAAGGGCTTTTATGGCAACGAAAACGGCGTGACCTATTCGGTCGACATCACAAACTTTGCAAACATAGAAGATTTTGTGGTTGCAGAAAGTGCTACTTTTGAGGATGAGCGCCGTCCTTTGATTTTTGCAATTGAGTCATCGTGTGATGAAACGGCTGGCGCAATCGTTGATAGTAGCTGTGACGTTTTGTCTTCTGTTGTCTCATCGTCGGCTAAGTTTCATGCTCGATTTGGTGGCGTAGTGCCTGAAATTGCAAGCCGCAAGCACATCGAGGTAATCTCGCAGGTAGCTCAAGAAACACTTCGCCTTGCAAACATGCAAAACTACGACGATATTGATGCCATTGCAGTAACAACTCACCCTGGCTTGGTGGGCTCACTCGTGGTTGGTCAGGCTTTTGCTAAGGGTGTTGCATGGGCCGCAAACAAGCCGCTTGTTTTCATCGACCACCTTGAAGGACACCTGTTTGCAAACAAGCTTTGCGATGGTGAAATCGAAATGCCTTGCTTAGCTTCATTAATTTCAGGCGGAAACACAACGCTCGTTCTTGTGAAAGATTGGGGCGACTACGAGGTAGTCGGCGGCACAATCGACGATGCTGTTGGCGAAGCTTTTGACAAAATCGCTCGCGCTATGGGCCTTCCATACCCTGGCGGTCCTGAAATCTCGGCTCTATCAAAAGATGGCGTAGCTGCCAACGTTGAACTTCCGCGTCCACTTCTGCATTCGCACGATTTGCGCATGAGTCTTTCCGGTTTAAAAACGGCTGTTGTGCTTGAGATTGAGCGTTTGAAGTCAGAAAACCCCGATGGTCATCTAACCAGACAGAACATGTGTGATGTTTGTGCTTCGTTTGAGCAAAGCATTTGCGATGTGCAAGTTGCAAAAGTTAAAGATGCAATCAAAACCTACCACGCAAAAACGTTTTGTTTCGGCGGGGGAGTTGCTGCTAACCGTGCTTTAAGGTCGGCTTTTGCAAGCCTTTGCGAGAAGATGCATGTGAAATTCTGCGTTGCCCCAAATGATGTTTGTGGTGATAACGCTGTCATGATTGGCTTGGCTGCTCAGTTTGAGTTTGAGCAGGGAAACATTGGCGCTCTCGATGGCGACGTTAGCTCGCAATCGCCTCTAAACTCTCGTCACTAACTCGCTCAGCATTTTAGTTTTTGTTTCTCTAGCTGGCGGTTTTCTAGTCAACTTAGGCTCTAATTCTGGCGTTCTTCGTCAACTAATCCTTGTGAGTAGTTGCTAAAATTCGCAGAATTCTTGTCGATTAAGTTGGCAATGCACGGCTATATTTAATTTACAATCTGTCATTTATTTATCTACACCGTCGGTTTTATTAATCGTGGAAAACTTTCATGTGCCTGCATTTTTAGTATAATTAGCTACCATGCGTGTACTTAACACTGACGGTCTACATACTAAATTCTTGAGCGTGGCACTCGCGTTCGCTCTCGCATTTGGCACAGTTTTGACTTGCGTGCCTCTTGAGTCTGCATATTCTGAAACGACGGAAACCGAGTTTGATGCCGACGCAAACCAGCAAATCATTGAGCAGTCAGCTCAAAAATATGAAGAAGCCAGCGCAAAAGCCCAGCAACTTCAGCAGGAATGCGACGAAAACCAGCAGCGCATTGATGAGATTAACGCCGAGCTCCCAAGCAGGGTAACTCGCGCTAACGCCGCAGTTAAAACGCTCTTTTTCCTTGATGGCTCAATCGGCGGCATCATTAACATGATTTTTGGCACCGAAGACCTCACAACTGCTCTCATGAACTTCAACTATGTCGAGCACATTCGCGAAAAGAATGCAAATGATGTTATGACTTTTAGCTCGATGAAAGAAGAGCTTGAGGAGCTGCAAAGCGGTCTTTCCGCGAAAAAAGCTGAGGCAGAAAGCCAGGCAGCAGCCGCACAAACTGCTCTTCAAGAAGCACAAGCTGCTCGTGAGGAAGCACAAAGAAAGGCTCAAGAGCAGGCTGAAAAGGAACGCGCCGAGGCAGAAGCTGCAGCTAAGACAGCAGAAGAAGCCAAGAGTAACAGTTCTTCTAGCGATTCGTCTTCAAGCAGCGAATCGACCAGTGGCCCTAGCAACGACGATGCCGACTGGTCGCAAGACAAAACAACTTTCGTAAACGAATGGGCAACAAGAATTGACAATTATCTTTCGGGCTCACCTTTAGCAGGTCAGGGCAAGACATTTGCTGAAGCTGCATGGGATTACGGCGTTGACCCTCGTTGGTCTCCAGCAATCTCAAACACCGAGAGCTCGAAGGGACGTTATTGCTTTGCGTCACACAACGCATGGGGCTGGGGCAGCTATTCTTGGGACACCTGGGAAGAAGCAATTAGGACTCATGTTCGCGGCCTGAAAAACGGCTACGGCTACACCATTTCTGTAACTGCTGCAAAGAAGTATTGCCCTCCAAATTGGGAGCATTGGTACAACGCTACGAGTGTCCAAATGGACATGATATAGCCTAGATTATGCCAGTGTGCAATGCTATAATTCTGTATTCACTCAGAGCGAAAAGAATAATACTAAATGTTGAACAATAACCTTAATGAAATACTTACATGTGGTATCGACGTTGGTTCGACCACAGTCAAATGTGCGGTTCTAAATGAGCAAAATGACACACTCTGGAGCGTTTATCAGCGCCACATGAGTGACGTTAGAGCGACCGTAAAAGATGTTCTCG
>JAUMVS010000059.1:0-1194 GCA_030530045.1 Phoenicibacter congonensis | reverse complement strand
GAACTCTATGAACAACAGTGTTATAACAGTTGCTGAGGTCTTGAATATATCAGGTAAAGCAGGTACGAAAAACGCTCAGGGATGGATGGAATACTTTAAGAATACCACAAATAAGCAAATCGAGAGTTTCCTGATTCTAAGATGACAATCGCAATCACTGGATCTGGCGGCCTTCTGCTCGCTGAAGCTCTAAAAATTCCGTTCGTTCAGGAAGTTATCGCAAATAAAACCGCAGTTGAGACACTCATTCCAACCACCGATGTTGCAATTGAGCTTGGCGGCGAGGATGCAAAAATCGTCTACTTTGACAACTCGATTGAGCAGCGAATGAATGGCACTTGTGCTGGCGGCACTGGTGCATTTATCGATCAGATGGCATCACTTCTAAACACCGACGCTTCAGGCCTAAATGAGCTTGCAAAGTCGCACACTATCATTTACCCAATCGCGTCGCGCTGCGGCGTTTTTGCAAAAACCGACGTTCAGCCGCTTTTGAACGAGGGTGCAAAAAGGGAAGACATCGCTGCTTCCATTTTTCAGTCGGTTGTAACTCAAACAATTTCAGGCCTTGCTTGCGGACGCCCCATCAGAGGAAACGTTGCATTTTTGGGCGGGCCTTTGCAATATTTAAGCGAGCTTCGTCAGCGTTTTTATGAAACGCTTGAGCTCACCGAAGATGAAATCATCGTTCCAAAAGACGCGCACCTCTTCGTTGCAAAAGGTTGCGCTCTTGCTGCAAGAAAAGAAACGTTTACTCCTTGCACTCTTTCTGAAATTTTGGATTGTTTCTCTAAAGTTGGAACAATTCAAGGCTCTGAGGTTGAGCGTTTAGCGCCTCTTTTCAAAGACGAAGCCGATTACGCAGAATTCAAAAACCGCCACGATTCTGAAAAAGTGCAAACTTGTGAGCTTTCGACCTATGAAGGCCCAGTCTTTTTAGGGATTGATGCAGGTTCCACAACTTTTAAAGCTGCACTTGTAAACGATAAAAACGAGCTTCTTTGGACAACCTATGCCTCGAACAAGGGTGATGTTTTGGGCTGTGCAAAGGCGGCTTTGACCGAGCTCTACGGCGTTCTGAACGACAAGCAATACATCGGTCACTCGACAGTTACAGGCTATGGCGAAGGCCTTTTGCTTCAAGCTCTAAAGGTTGACTCAGGCGAAATTGAAACAGTAGCTCACCTTCGCGGA
>JAUMVS010000058.1:3718-9153 GCA_030530045.1 Phoenicibacter congonensis | reverse complement strand
GCAGTGAAGGCACCGAGCGCGACATGGTTTGCGACTTCGGCGCTTTTAAAAAGCTTGTTCGCGCAACAGTCGAGGAATTCGATCACAAGTTCATTGTTGAGGAAGGCACGCTCAAGCCTGCAACAATTGAAGCGCTTGAAGGGGAAGGCTTCGCTTTGAAAATTGTTCCTTTCCGCACAACAGCAGAAAATTTCGCCAAACATTTTTTCGATTTGCTGACCGATGAGCTTAATTCCCAAACCACGAACAAATGCGCCGCCGAGGAAACAGGAAACCACGAGAAAACGGGAGAAGTTAGAAAGCCTAACGGCAATCAAAACGTTCGAATTTCCTTTGTTGAAGTCGCCGAAACTCCAAATAATCGCGCGAGATACACTAAATAGAAGCACAAATTTAAAGGATTGCCTAGTTTACGAAAAAAATTTTTGAGTCAAAACAGCGTTTAAAAAAGAAGAGCGAATTAAGCCAATAAAGCTTTAGCATTTTTGAAAAATTGAGATTGAAAATGTCGGAACAACTGAAAAAAAATAGCTCGCAGAAGAAAAGCCTCGAGCCGCTTGAAATTGCAAATTATTGCCTTGTAGCTGTGGGTGTAATCGCATTTGCGATTCTAATCGGCTTGACGTTTTTCACGAACATTTACCTGTGCATAAAAATCAGCCTAGTTTGCGCAATTTCATTTGTTCTCGTCACAATCCTTCGAAAAGTTCTGAACTTCGAGCGCCCGCAAATAGAAGGCGCGATTTATTCAAAGAAAGCAGGCGAGGCTTTTCCCAGCAGGCACACGTTTTCTTTGATGATGATTGGCCTTTCATGGCTAAATGTCAACGTTCTTGTCGGCTTCATTTTGTGCGGACTAACGATGGTTCTTGGCGGAATTCGAATCGCCATGGGAGCTCATTCTGTCAGAGACGTATATGGTGCAATTATTATCGCGATAACATGTTCACTCGCTGGGTTTCTGTTTTTTTAATCGCGTTTAAAACACCAGGTAGAGCCCTATTTTTCTTGAAATTTACAAGCTTTTAACACGCCTTTTGTGCTATAAATGAGACAAGCAATAGCAGGTGGGTTTAATCCCTTAGCAGAGAGAGTTCGAATCTGCAGCGAACCGCCGAAGAGGCAAGGCTTTGTTAGCTGAATCTTTCAGGCAAAAGGATGTTAAGGAAGACCACACTCTGAAGATTCGGGACTCGAATCAACTGAGACGACTTTGGGGCTAGCGGAGGGGCTAGTGTGCGGGGTCGTTTTTTTATGACCTCAATCACCCAAAGACCTGTTGCAGACGTGGGGGTTTGCTGTTTCAGTTGAGGGTGGCGAAATGAAGAAATTCAAAATCATCACAAATAATCCTAGGGTGCGTGACACCTATCAGGATGAGTATGAAGTCGTTTTTCTTGACGTCACCATCAAAGAAATCATGCAAACCGTTCGTGATCTTTGCGCAGAGGGCTATGAGTTGCTCACTCATCCACTCAGCGGTAGCGTCAAACCTGGCGAGACACCCTACAAATCAGTATTGGTGTCACAGCACAAGGGCCAGACTACTGACATTAATGGCTATCGCCTAGCGGAAAGTGCCATGAGTGCTTGCGACAAATTCGCTCCCATGCACAAAGACTGGAGTCCGGGTGTACTCGACGATTTCCAATTAGTCGATTACACGTTAATTAGCAGCGGCATAGAAAGTGCCATTGCTTAAAGAGGAGGTAGAACCTTGAAGTTAGAGATGGGGTACATTCACATTAGTGACGTCATTCTTGGTAATGAGTCAAAAATTGAGAATGGCGTTCTCACAGTCGACGTTCAGGCCATCAAAGATCTCATCCTTGAGGACGAGCATCTTGTAGATGTCAGCTTGGATGTTGCACACCCTGGTGAGTCCACCAGAATTACGCCTGTAAAAGACGTAATTGAGCCACGCGTTAAGGTTGAAGGCCGTGGCGGCATCTTCCCTGGTGTCATCGCAAAAGTTGACACTGTCGGAAGCGGCAAAACATATGCTCTTAAGGGCATGAGCGTTATGACAGCTGGCAAGATCGTTGGTTTCCAAGAGGGCATCATCGACATGAGCGGTCCTGGCGCTGATTACACACCTTTCTCAAAGCTCGTCAACCTTGTGCTTGTTATCGAGCCAAAAGAGGGTATCAAGCAGCATCAATATGAGCAGGCTGTTCGTTTCGCAGGCTTCAAGACTGCAACCTACATCGGCGAACTCGCTCGTGAACTCACTCCTGATGAGACACATGTTTACGAGACACCAACGCTCATGGAAGGCGCAAAAATGTATCCAGACCTTCCACGTGTTGCATATGTTCAGATGCTTCAATCACAGGGTCTTCTTCATGACACATATGTCTATGGCGTAGACGCAAAGCAAATCGTTCCAACAATCCTCTACCCAACAGAGTGCATGGACGGCGCAATTGTTTCTGGTAACTGCGTATCAGCTTGCGACAAGAACCCAACATATGTTCACATGAACAACCCAGTCGTGCATGACCTTTACGAAGAGCACGGCAAAACAATCAACTTCGTTGGCCACATCATCACAAACGAGAACGTTTACCTGGCTGACAAAATGCGTTCATCTGACTGGACTGCAAAACTCTGCCGTTACTTTGATCTCGATGGCATCGTTCTTTCACAGGAAGGCTTCGGTAACCCAGATACCGACCTCATCATGAACGCAAAGAAGATTGAGACAGAAGGCGTTAAGACAGTCATCATCACTGACGAATATGCTGGCCGTGACGGCAAATCTCAGTCACTCGCTGACTCTGACCCACTGGCAGACGCAGTTGTAACTGGTGGCAATGCTAACCAGCTCATCACTCTTCCTAAGATGGACAAAGTCATCGGCACACTCGACTACGTAACAAAGATTGCTGGCGGTTCTGACCAAACAGTTCAGGCAGACGGCTCTCTCGAAGTTGAGATTCAGGCAATTACAGGCGCAACCAATGAGACAGGCTTCAACCTGTTGAGCGCAAGATAAGGAAGGGGAAGAAAAATGGCTGAATTAAAGGCAGTACATTACATCAACCAGTTCTTCGCTAACATTGGTGGCGAGGAGAAGGCTGACATTCCAGTAGAGTTCCATGACGGCGAAGTTATGGGCCCTGGCATGGCTTTCAAAGGCGCTTTTGGCGACGACATGGAAATCGTTTCAACAATCGTTTGCGGCGACTCCTACTTCGCTGAGAACATCGACGCAGTTAAAGAGCAGATTCTTGCACACGTAAAGGACCTCAACCCAGACGTATTCATCGCTGGACCTGCTTTCAATGCTGGTCGTTACGGCGTTGCTTGCGGCACAATCGCTGAGGCAGTTCAAGACGAGCTCGGAATTCCTGTTGTTTCAGGTATGTACGAGGAGAATCCTGGCGCTGACATGTTCAAGACCAAGATTTACATCGTTCCTACAAAGAACAGCGCAGCAGGCATGCGCGATGCTGTTAATTACATGGCACCTCTCGCTCTCAAGCTTGCAAAGCACGAGGAAATCGGCGTTTCAAGCAAAGAGCACTACATGCCAAACGGCACTCGTGTAAACTTCTTCGAGGATGTTCGTGGTTCTCGTCGTGCAGTCGACATGCTTCTTCTCAAGCTTGCTGGCAAACCATTCACAACTGAGTTCCCAATGCCATCATTCGACCGTGTTGCTCCTAACCCAGCTGTTAAGGACATGGCACACGCAAAGATCGCTCTCTGCACTTCAGGCGGCATTTGCCCTAAGGGCAACCCAGACCACATCGAGGCTTCAAACGCAACTCGTTACGGCGAGTACGACATCTCTGGTGTAGACGACCTCACTCCAGAAGGATGGGAGACAGCTCACGGTGGTTATGACCCAGTTTATGCAAACGAGGATGCTGACCGTGTTCTTCCTGTTGACGTTCTTCGCGACATGGAAAAAGAGGGCATCATCGGCGAACTTCACAGCAAGTTCTACACAACAGTTGGTAACGGTACCGCTGTTAAATCATCTGCTGCATTCGCCGAAGAGTACAGCAAGAAACTCCTTGCTGACGGAGTTGATGCTGTTATAATGACTTCAACTTGAGGTACCTGCACTCGTTGCGGTGCAACGATGGTAAAAGAAATTGAACGCGCTGGCATTCCAGTTGTTCATATGTGCACAGTTACCCCAATTTCGATGACTGTTGGTGCTAACAGAATTGTTCCAACAATCGCGATTCCTCATCCTCTGGGTGACCCATCACTCGATCCAGATGAGGAGAAGGCACTTCGTCGTGGCCTGGTCGAGAAAGCTATCAAAGCTCTCGAGACAGAGGTTGACGACCAAACAATTTTTGAGTAAGAGGTAATTCCTCTTACATTAGAGAAAAGGAGTTGTAAGTTGAGCAAGGTTTATGACGTAATTATTTTGGGTGGTGGCCCTGCAGGTCTGGCTGCTGGTCTTTACTGCGGCCGTAGCTGCCTCGACACTCTCTTGATTGAGCGTGGACAAGACGGTGGCCAAATTGCGATCACAGACGAGATCGAGAATTACCCAGGACAAGAAGTCGAGGGCGAGAGTGGCCCTAGCCTGATTAAGCGCTTTACTGAGCAAGTTGCTAAGTTTGGTGCTGAGAGAATTTCTGCAAACGTCACTAAGGTTGACTTCAGCGGCGAAACAAAGAAATTCTACTGTGGTGATGATTGCTACGAGTCAAAAGCAGCTATCATCGCTCCTGGCGCATTCCCTAAGCCAATTGGCTGCAAAGGTGAAGGCGACTATGTTGGTAAAGGCGTTTCTTACTGCGCAACTTGCGACGCTAACTTCTTCGAGGATTTCGAGGTCTTTGTCGTCGGTGGCGGAGACAGCGCTGTTGAAGAAGCAATGTATCTTACAAAATTTGCTCGCCAAGTACACCTCATTCACCGTCGTGATGAGCTTCGTGCAGCAAAATCAATTCAGGAAAAAGCATTCAAGAATGAAAAACTTGATATAATGTGGAACACTGTCGTCAAAGAAATCGGTGGTGAACCATTCCTGAGCTGGATGATCGTAGAAGACACGAAGACCGGCGAGACAAGAAAGATTGAAGCTGACGAGGAAGACGGTCTGTTCGGACTGTTTGGATTCGTAGGCTTCTGCCCAAGAAGTGAACTCTTCGAGGGAATCATTGACATCGAGAATGGCTACATCCTCACCGACGATGACATGAAGACGAATGTTCCTGGTGTATTCGCAGCAGGCGACGTTCGTAAGAAGAGCCTCCGCCAAGTAGTAACAGCTGCTTCGGACGGCGCAATTGCAGCTACTCAGGCCGAAAAATACCTGAACGAGCTTGATTAATTAAAAACTGACCTTGATTTTTTCGAAAGGAGGGAAATATAAATGTTAGATGTAGATAAGAATACGTTTGAGGAGGAAGTACTCAAAGCTGACGGATACGTTCTCGTAGACTTCTATGGCGACGGATGCG
>JAUMVS010000058.1:0-3708 GCA_030530045.1 Phoenicibacter congonensis | reverse complement strand
ACAAGATTAAGTTCACAAGCCTTAACACAACAAAGGCTCGTCGTCTTGCTATCGCTCAGGGCATCCTTGGTCTCCCAGTTATCGCAATCTACAAAGATGGCGAGAAAGTTGACGAGGTTGTTAAAGAGGACGCTACAAAAGAGAGCGTTGAAGAAATGATCAAGAAATACTACTAATTAGTAGCTCTTGACCTAAAGTTGTTCAACTACGGGAAACGCCCGTGTTGATAGTACCTTAAAAGATTTTGATTTGAAAGGAGATGAGCAGCATGGCCATTATTGAAGGCAAAAAGCTTATCATCGTTGGCGACCGCGACGGCGTTCCTGGTCCAGCCATCGAAGAGTGTGCCAAGAGTGCCGGCGCTGACGAAATTCTGTTCTCCTCTACGGAGTGCTTTGTTTGAACCAGTGCAGGCGCAATGGACCTCGAAAACCAGAAACGTGTCCTCGAGCTCACAGAAGCTAACGGCGCAGAGAACATCCTCGTTCTTCTGGGCGCAGCAGAAGGTGAAGCATCAGGACTGGCTGCTGAGACAGTAACCGCTGGTGACCCTACTTATGCAGGTCCATTGACTGGAGTCCAGTTGGGACTCACGGTTTATCACATTTGCGAACCTGAGATCAAGGCTGAAATTGACGAAGCCGTATGGGACGAACAGGTAAGCATGATGGAGATGGTACTCGACGTTGATGACATCCACAATGAGATGGAATCAATCCGTAGTGAGTACTGCAAATATCTCTAAAGCACTTTTAAAAAAATCTTAGGCGAGGCATAAAGATTCTCTCTATCTTGCCTCGCCTTTTTTATTAGAGAGCGCGATTTAAAAGGCAGCGGAGCTATTTTTATAA
This sequence comes from Phoenicibacter congonensis, assembly GCA_030530045.1. GTDB lineage: Bacteria > Actinomycetota > Coriobacteriia > Coriobacteriales > Eggerthellaceae > Phoenicibacter > Phoenicibacter congonensis_A. The sequence goes on along the minus strand of JAUMVS010000058.1, from coordinate 2,857 downwards.
ATAGCTTTTATGAAATCGGCGGAATCTGGGCTGCTTAAAACTTAAAAAGTTATTTATAAGAATTTCTTTAAAAGAACGGAGTTAAATAGATGAAACCCGTAATCAAAGGCGCCGGCTATGTGCTGGTTCACACACCAGACATGGTCATGCAAAACGGCACAACTCAGACAACAGAGAAAATCGTTAACCCTGACTCTGAGTATCTGAAAGAGTGCCCAAAGCACATTCGTTCATATGAGGATTGTGTTTCTTACTGGCCAAACCAAATCTACATCGGCAATGCACATCCAGATGCACTTCGCGATGTAGAGTTCCCTTACTATGACAAAAAATTCGAAGGTGCTGAGCGCTACGGCAAATATGGCGAGATTATGCCACAGGACGAGTTCCTTCTTCTCGTTCAGGCTTGCGACCAATTTGAGGTTGTAAAGCTCGAGAAAGCTTTCGTTGATGCTACAAAAGAGAAGTTCGCTGCTAACGAAATCATCGACGAGTCAATCGTTGCTGGTGTTGAAGAGGGCGTTGAGATCGCTGAGATCGAAGACCTCGTTGCTAGCGATCACGCAGAGCCTCTTTACAATGACGGCAAACTTGTTGGCTGCGTAAAACCAGCTCATGACATTGACCAAAACCTTTCAAGCCACGTTATGCATGAGAACCTCATGAGCAAAGCTTCTTCTGTTCTTGCTCTTCTCTATGCAGTACGCAACGCTGGCATTGCTAAGGACGAAGTTGAGTATGTAATCGACTGCGCTGAGGAAGCTTGCGGCGACATGAACCAACGTGGTGGTGGCAACTTTGCTAAGGCTGCTGCTGAGGTTGCTGGCCTTCCAAACGCTTCTGGTTCAGACACTCGTGGCTTCTGCGCTGCTCCTTGCCACTCAATCATCAACGCTGCTTCACTCGTTGCAGCTGGCACCTACAAGACTGTTATCGTTACATCTGGTGGCTGCACAGCTAAACTTGGTATGAACGGCAAAAACCATGTTGAGAAGGGCATGCCTGTCCTCGAGGATTGCCTTGGCGGCTTCGCAGTTGTTCTTTCACAGAACGACGGTGTTAACCCATTCATCAACCTTGATGTTTGCGGACGTCACACAGTAGGCACTGGCTCAGCTCCACAGGCTGTTATTACTTCTCTTGTAAAGGCTCCTCTCGAGAAGGTCGGCATGAAGATTACTGATGTTGACAAATACTCTCCTGAGATGCAGAACCCAGACATCACTAAGCCAGCTGGCGCAGGTGACGTTCCTGAGGCTAACTACAAGATGATCGGTGCTCTTGCTGCTAAGGGCGGAGAAATGACTCCAAAAGATCTTCCTAACTTCATCGTTGAGCATGGTCTGACTGGTTGGGCTCCAACACAAGGTCACATTCCTTCAGGTGTTCCTTACATCGGATTCGCTCGTGAAGACCTCATGGAAGGCAAAATCAAGAACGCTATGATCATCGGCAAAGGTTCATTGTTCCTCGGCCGCATGACTAACCTCTTCGACGGTGTTTCATTCCTCATCGAGCCAAACACAGGCGAGGAAGAGACAAGTGGCGCAGTCACACAGGCTGAAGTCAACGCACTTGTTGGCAAGGCAATGAAGGAATTTGCAGACTCACTTGTAGCAGCAGAATAAAGTAAGCGAAAAGACAAGGAGTCAAACATTATGGCAAATTCAATCGAAAGCATGATTAAGCAGACATTCGTCACTGTTGCTGAAGGTCTGCAAGATGGCTCTATCGGCGTTAAGCCAAAAATTGGTATCACAGGCATGGGCAGCGAGCATGGCGAAGAAAACGCTATGAAGGGCGCTGTTGAGGCAGCTCGCGCAGGCGTTGATGTTTACTACATCGGCTCACTCGAGCATCCTGAGGTAACAACTATTAAAGTTGCTGACGACGAAGAAGGCCACAAGAAGATGGAAGAAATGGTCGACGCTGGCGAACTCGACGGCGCTGTCACCATGCACTTCCCTTTCCCAATTGGTGTTTCAACAGTAGGTCGTGCAATCACACCAGCTACTGCAAAACAAATGTTCCTTGCTACAACAACAGGAACTTCTTCAACTGACCGCATCGAGGGCATGGTTTTGAATGCTGTTTATGGCATCATCACTGCAAAGGCTTGCGGCGTTGAGAACCCAACAGTTGGCATTGCTAACGTTGACGGTGCGCGTCAAACTGAGAAGATTTTGAAAGAGCTCCAGGACAACGGCTATGGCATCACATTTGCTGAAAGCTCACGTGCTGACGGCGGATGCGTAATGCGCGGCAATGACCTCCTCCAGGCATCAGCTGATGTTATGGTTATGGACTCACTGACTGGCAACATTATGTGCAAGCTCTTCTCTTCCTACACAACAGGCGGAAGCTTCGAGGCTATGGGCTATGGCTATGGTCCTGGCATCGGCGAGGGCTACGAGAAACTCATCATGATCGTTTCTCGTGCATCAGGTGCTCCAGTTATCGCTAACGCAATCAAATATGCTGCAGAACTCGTTCGCGGTGGCGTATTCAAGGTTGCTGAGAAAGAGTTCCAGGCTGCTAACAACGCTGGCCTCAAGAAAATCCTCGACGAGCGCAAGGCAGCAGCTGCTGCTGCAGCAGGCGCTGCAACTGAGGAAGTTACAGCTCCACCTTCAGAGCCTGTTACAAGCCAAATTCCTGGCATCGAGATTCTCGACCTCGAAGACGGCGTTAAGGCTCTTTGGAAAGAGGGAATTTACGCAGAGTCAGGCATGGGCTGCACAGGACCAATCATCCTCATCAGCGATGCTAACGCTGCAAAAGCTCGTGAAATCCTCACAGAGGCTGGATTCATTCAGTAAAAGGTTCGCCACAATTGGTGATTTTATAGGCCGGGCAT
>JAUMVS010000417.1 GCA_030530045.1 Phoenicibacter congonensis | reverse complement strand
GCGATGATTACTTTATTCTCTCAGGACCGCAGTATGAACAGGAAGGACGAAGGCAAAGACAAAATGAAAGTCTGATAGAGGGCTATAGCTTTTACTCCAAGTTCATTCGTAATGGCAAGCTCTGGTTTGTCTATACGATGGTCTATCCTGACAAATACCATGATGTCCTCACGCGTCTTTTCAAAGAGATAGACGAGTGGCAGATATGGAAGCGTCCGCGCCTTAAGATAAAACAGGCGGTGGACCAAACGCCCAAGGCTGTACCAGAAGAACCTAAGTAAAAAAGTTACGTGCTATCCCCTGCCGCTCAATACCTTCGTAACCAACTGTGACAGACGGGTATCGAGTTCCTTGCAGTCATCAAGGACATTCCATAGTGCATCCTCTGAGAGCACGCCACGCTTGAGATCCTGTGGAAGGCGTCCGGCCTCATCGTCGGCATAGTCCTTCTTCCAGTCATCACTGCCGTAGTATGTCTCTAACATGGCCTTGGCCTCTTGAGCCTTCTCGTACTGCTCTAATGCCAATAACATGTTCTTCACTGCTGCTACAACCTGCTCCAGCCGCTCCTCCATCTGGTTGATTCTTTCTATTTGTTTCATAATATATTGTTCTTGATAAGTATTCTTTTGCAAAGATATAGAAAAAGACTCAATCATTCAAATGATTCTCACGCAAAAAGATGGCCACAGCGATCTGCCATGGCCATCGGTATTTGTCAGATACATCAATACGCAAACTTTACCACCTCTTTACCTGTGCTGATCAGATAGGTGTCGTGATGCTTCAAAGGGATAAATACAGATTTGGCATCTACCTTTCCACGATACACGACCATACCAGTAGAAGTGAACAGTCGCAGGTAATTACCCTTGTCAAGTCCGCTGATGCGTACACCGTCATTTGTCTTCTCCCAACGGATACGGTGTGAAATATTACCTTGTTCATCACGCAACTGACGGATAGCGGTGGGGTCGGAATATGGCATGAGCGATACTGCGTAAGCATTACTGCTGCCATTGTAATTGTCGACGTGTGACCGTTCAATATCAGCGGTATTGTTCAGATCGAAGAGATGAGTCATGAGATAAGCACGCCGAAAAGACCGAAGTTCTTGGTTGTACCTATCCCGTTGGCACGGATGGTCATACCAGAGATGACATATGGATTACCTTGATTATCCGAGCCATTCTTTATCGTTCCCTTAAACGCATGCTCGGTGTCCGGCCCTATCGGTACCCAAATCCTTACTATACCATTCGTTCCCAGATTGATATCCTTAGCTATCTCGAAGTACACACCATCATAGGTATTTCCTTCTTTTACTTTCAGTGCTAAATAAGCCAAGCCCTCCGCACTAAGTATCTTCCATGGATTGCCCTCCGAACCATCACCGAAGTTAGGATTAAAGATATCATCCTCAATGGCATGATCTAGCCAAGTCTCCCCGTCAAAGCCAGGCACTTCGGTATATGCACTTGCGTTCAGACCCATCATGAGGAT
>JAUMVS010000416.1 GCA_030530045.1 Phoenicibacter congonensis | reverse complement strand
ATGAGTATGATTGTTGGCGCAGACTCTGGTCTCTTCGCCCTTCGCGGCGCAGGTAGCGGGATTGGTGACTTCCCACTTGCCCCACTCATGAGCATATTCATCAATCGGAATCTCTCTTAGCTCTGTTACTCCACACTCGGGGCACGTTCTGGTCTCTTCACCAATATCTGAACACGTAGCGGGCTTAGTAACGTTCCACGCGCTCCAAGCATGTTCATGAGGATATGTAACACCGCCAGGATTCAGGCTACTTGCGTTAGCGAGCTTCGCTGCAACGCGGAGGATTGCCAGGGCGTCCGCGACTGTGATCCAACCGTCACCGTCGGTATCGCAGATAGAAATCATTTCCGGAGTCGCCTCCGCCAGCTTGGCCGCGACGCGCAAAGCGGCAAGCGCGTCCGCGACAGTTATCAGTCCGTCGCCGTCAGCGTCACCCTTCAAACCGGCACCGTCTGTCACCCTAATCTGGAACGTCGCGGTCTTACCTTCGTAAGTAACTGTAAGCGTCTTCGTACCTGTTGTCGAACTGTTGAAACCGCTCACCATTGAAGCGGTCATATTGATTATTGTGGATGTGTTGTCATTATAGTATGCCGTGATTTTGCCGCCGCTTACATTAAGGGATTCACCTATTATGTATACAGTCTTGCTCGGAAGCGTTGTTACCATAATGCGAGATAGAGCTTTTTCGATAACACTTACAGTAAACGTTGCGGTCTTGCCGTTGTACGTTACCGTCAGCGTCTTAGTACCAGTCGTCGAGCTATTAAATCCGCTGACCATTGAAGCAGTCATACTCACGACTTCTGACGAACCGTCACTATATTTGGCCGTTATCTTGCCACCGGTCACATCTAGCGTTTCGCCCTTGAAATATGAAGTCTTAGTCGGTTTCGTTGTTACCGCAATGCTAGTCAGCGACTTCGCAATAACCGTCACGGTAAACGTCGCAGTCTTGCCGCCATAGGTAACTGTAAGCGTCTGTGTGCCGACCTTAGTATTATCAAATCCGCCGACCATATCCGCAGTCATTTTTATAGTTTCGGAACTGTCATCGCCGTAATACGCAGTAATCATACCGCCGATAACGTCAAGAGAATCCTTGTATTGAGTGTAAGAGGTCTTATTGGGCAAAGTTGTAACCGCAATACGCGAAGGCAAAACTAATTCATACTTAAGATTATTATTTATAGCATAATTATGAGCGTAAGAGTCTTCATACACATATAGTATGATGTTCTCGCAATCCAAAAACGCACCTTCACGTATGGCCCGCACACTTTTCGGTATCGTTATGCTGGCAAGAGCGGTGCAGCCGTAGAACGCATACTCTCCGATGCTTGTCACGCCGTTCTCAAGCGTTACACTCGTCAAACTGTCGCAGTTACAGAACAAAAAAGAGCCTATACTCGTCACGCTGCCCGGTATCGTTATGTTTTTTAGACTATCGCAACCATAAAACGCACTTTCACCGATGTTAGTTACATTATTTGGTATAGTTATA
>JAUMVS010000415.1 GCA_030530045.1 Phoenicibacter congonensis | reverse complement strand
CATGCTCGGCAAGCAGATAGCATCTCCCATCGTAAGTGCAAGGGACAATGCCAGGATCAAGGGCGAGTGGGGTTCATATGAGACAGACGACGAAGGCAACGAGTCTTCTGATCTCCTGTTGATCGAGAACGGCATCTTAAAGAACTATCTCGTGGACGAGCTCGGTTCAAGAAGGATGAACATGAAGCCTACGGGATGCTGCAGAAGACAGGACTATTCATACAATCCGACTTCGAGAATGAGCAATACCTATATCTGCGCAGGTGAATCCACCAGGGATGAGATCATCGCAAATACCGAGTACGGTCTGTACTGCACGCAGATGGGCGGCGGCTCTGTTGATACTTCAACAGGCGATTTCAACTTCGCGGCCAACGAAGCCTACATGATCAGGAACGGCAAGATCGCTGAGCCCGTAAGAGGCGCAACACTTATCGGCAAGGGCCAGGAGATCTTAAAGAACATCGATATGGTCGGCAACGACTTGGAGCTCTCCGCAGGTATGTGCGGCTCCGTTTCGGGCAATGTTCCGGTTACGGTCGGACAGCCCACCATCAGGGTCTCTTCGATCCTGGTCGGCGGAAGAGATGCGGAATAAGGAGTTTGGAATATGGATATAAAAAAAGCTGAAGAGTTCATGACAAAACTCATAGAAGAAGGGACCAAGTACGGTTTCGAGGACTGTGAGGCATCCTACGCGGACGACATCTCCATGTCGGTCGACATCCTTAACGGCGAAGTATCAAGCTACGAGCAGAGTTCTGACCAGGGCGTCTCGTTCAGGGGTTTTAAGAACGGCCAGATGGGTTACTGCAGTACGACAAGGTTTGACGATGACGCGGTAAAGTTCATGCTCGAGTCGGCAATGGAGAACTGCGAGGTCTTAAATGACGATGACAGGGAGTTCATCTACTGCGACGAGAATAACAAGAATCTGCATTTCTCGCAGCTTACCGAAGCTTACGAGAAGAATACCTATAGCAGATTTGCAGAACTCGGCTTAAAGCTCGAGAAGGCTATCCTCGCATTGGACAGCAGGATCAATGCCGTTGACTATCTGTCTATCTCATGCAGCAGGGGACCTGCCCTGATAATCAACTCGAAGGGTCTTCATTCTTACAGGGATACAGACGGAATGAGTATATTTGCAGGCTGCCACGCGACTGACGCGGACGGCTCGGTTAAGAGTGGCGCACATTACTGGGTAGGCAACGACATCGACAAGTTCGATATGGACAAGTTCCTTGCAAAACTCTCTGAGAACATCCTTGGCAAGATGGGCGCCAAGTCATGCAAATCAGGCAATTACAAGGTCATCATGGAAAACGAGGCTTTCATGCAGTTCATGAGCGCTTTCTTAGGCAACACTTTCGCAACAGTAATGCAGAAAGGCTTGTCGCTCCTTGACGGCAAGGAAGGCACCAAGATCGCATCCGACTGCTTTACTCTCAAAGAAGTCCCTATGTATGAGGATGCCTTGAGCAAGTACCCCTTCGATGACGAAGG
>JAUMVS010000414.1 GCA_030530045.1 Phoenicibacter congonensis | reverse complement strand
ACCAGCGATGAAGAAGCCAGTAGAGGAAAGCTTTTCCTCCCTCGAATATCGCTTCCTCAATATGGAAGCCGTCCAATCACTCCATCAAAACAATAAACATCTATGAAAAGAACTCATTTGAAGGCAACACTCGCCTTGCTGATCGTGGCAACTGCCACATCGTGCTACAACCTTGCACCAGAGAATCTGATGGGAACACATTCCTCTGCCGACATCTATAAAGGCGACGGGAACGTATTGAACATTGACAGTTTGGTGGATTACATAAGGTCTATCCACTTAGAGCACTACACGAACTACAGCCCATCGACATGGCATCTTGTAGAAACAGAATACCGGTACAATGGTAAACACACCAAACAAGTTCGCATCGATTGCGACCTCTATAGAAAACCCGAAGAAATGGATTATCCTAAAGTGGGATACCTCACAGATTCTCTTCTCAAAGAACATATCAAACATCTGCAGGAAAGAGAAAAAAGGGCACAACATATATATGATGTTTTGGCGAATTTGTGCAAATCGTTGTCTCATGAGGTGGATGTCTCCAACAGCAGTATGTGGGAATCCCACCATGATGGTATAGACAGCATACAGTACAACATTGCCCTACGGGAATATCCTCAGGGAGATACGCTGAAAAGATGGAACGGAAGGAAAGGCACATCCTTTTCTCAAGCCCCCGAAATCGTCAGATTCTATTATGACGATGATTTACCAACTCGGTATAACGGATTAGACCCCGAGAAAACAGCGATGTTAGCAACGAAAGGGTTTGGTACATTTTTCTATACTTACACGCCCGACAGCGTCCCAGACGAAACGCACGAGCTCATCAACAAGAAAGAGTTTGCCAAACTCATCAAGCCTATCCTCAATCAAAAAGGCATTGAGAAGCGTGACATCTATATCAGACGTGACATCAATTGTCCCGTAGGTCCCGAAATGGGAAACTACAGCTACACACGGGTGGGATACAGAACATATAACCAATTGACGACTGATTCTGAAACAAAAGGAACGGTTTACAAGCTGCAATCCGTAGAACAAGCCGAAGAAGTGATTCACCTGTTGAACGAGGTGATTTGGAAATATCTTGACCAGCATCCCCATCTGTTCTACTCGTTCCATCCCGACGTCACGATGCCTAGATGGGGTCGGTATTCTTCTGGAAGTGGATACTATGAACCCTACTTCACCATGGAGCAGCATACCACCATTCAGGAAGATTGCACCATTCTCATACATAATTATCTCACGGACTATTACCTCTTAGTGCTTAATACGGTAGGCGACCTATGGCTGCCCAGAGAATGGCCGTTCATGAAGAGTTGGGAAAACGGGCAGATTATCTATGAAAAGAAAGACAAACTCAGCCCCTTTGTTCAGGATGAAGACAAGAAACTTGTCACACCTTGGGATTATGTTGGTTTCGGAGCATCGGATCAATACACCCTTGGACATTGGACAGAGTTTGACAAGCCTCAAAAGAAGGACAAGAAATAGCAT
>JAUMVS010000413.1 GCA_030530045.1 Phoenicibacter congonensis | reverse complement strand
GGCTTTATCAACCAGCAGGATGAATTGGTCATTCCATGTGATTTTGTGGATGCAGATTACTTTGCGGATACCGGCTGCTGTATGGTTCAGACAAAGGCCAGCGCATGGCAGCTCATTCAGCTGCGGATCTGGCCCTAACGGAGTGACGAGATGAGAGGCGGACTGCCAGCGCAGGCTGCCTGACGATGTGAAAAGGAGAGAAAAAGATGACGGCAGGAAAGAAACGCATTTTGATCGGTTTATTGGCAGGGAGTATGCTGCTGGCATCTGCTTGCGGCGGCGCTGCGGCAGGCGGGGACGGAACCGTTTCCGAAACGAACACACCGGATGAATCCTATTTTAAGTGGGACGATTACGGCGAAAATGAGAACATCATCATTGGCCTGACGGAAGAAGGGCAGAAGCAGAAAAAGCTCATCATCCCCGCACGGTGTGAGGGCTTTGGGGGCAGCGTCTTTGCGGGAAGCCTCCAGACAGAGAGCGTGGAGTTTGAATCCAGCAAGGATATTGTACTGAGCAATGCGTTTATGGGGTCTGAGACTGTCAAAAGCGTCAGCTTGCCGGAAGAACTGACGACGATAAGCGACCAGGCGTTTTCCAGCGCATATGCTTTAGAGACGATCGTGATCCCGGAGGGAGTTACACAGATCGGAGAGGATGCGTTCAGTGATTGTCAAAACCTGAAAGAGGTCGTATTCCAAGGACAGGCGGTGACAGAACTTGGCGCATCTGCATTTTCCGGATGCGAGAGCCTGGCTGAAGTGACCCTTCCGGACAGTATTACGGACATCAAGGATCATTGCTTTTATCGGTGTGAGAGCTTGACCGCGCTGACGCTGCCGAAGAATGTGAAGACGCTGGATCGCTTGCTGTTGATGCGCTCTGCCGTAAAAGACATCTATATTCCGGCAGAAGCCCAGATGGAAGCAGTGGCAGAGGATGCGTTGCAGACGGGGAAGGACACTTCGGTCCATGTACAAAGTGGGTCTTGGGCAGCGGAGAGAACGGATATTTGGGAAGGCATGGGACTGACGGTTGTGAGCTGATGCAGCAAGGAACAGAGCGAGAGGGATGGAAACGGCGATGAAGGATCGGGAAAAAAATTGCGAGAGCGGCATGATCATATTAGAAGGTACGTTTTGTATCCTGATCTGTCTGCTCGTAACATTGTTGTTGATGAGTTTGGGATTTTACCTATATCAACGGGTCATGGTCACAGTGGTGACCAATGAAGTGGCGACAACGGTGGCAGAGACCTATAAATTGACCGATGCGGAGGATAGCGCCCATGTCACCATCGATCATGCGCGGAAAACGCGGCTGTTTCGGTATTTGTTCAACGGGAAAGGTTACGTAAAGGCCAATGAAAGCAAGGCCAGGCAATATGCAAACGCCCGCTTGACAAAGACTTCGCTTGCGGTCATCAAACGCGCACCGACGGTATCGGTCAGTGCGATCCATGATGATGTGGGAAGGTATCACTATAAGGTGGCCGTTTCACAAAAATAC
>JAUMVS010000412.1 GCA_030530045.1 Phoenicibacter congonensis | reverse complement strand
CTGTGCAGATTCAGCACCAGCTCAGAAAGGCGCCGGTCGTCGCGCCCCGCGCCGACCGTGTCGGCCAGAAGCCGGAAGCCGGGCAGCGAGTCCATCCGCTCATAACGCGCGTCAAGCGTGCGGTCGAGCGCAGCGGCGCGCATGGACTCCGCGCGCTCATCGTCGACTATTTTAAAATCCGGAGTCAGTCCGATGGCATGGCAGTTTTCGCGCAGGACGTCGGCGCAGAAGCTGTGTATGGTGCCGATCTGCGCACGCCGGCACATGGCGCTCTGACGCCGGAGGCGGCGGTTGCCCGGGTCGGCGGCCAGCCGCGCGGCAAGCTCCTCCATAATTCTGCCGCGAAGCTCGGCCGCTGCGGCGCGCGTAAAGGTTATTATCAGAAAGCTGTCGAGGTCGACCGGGCGTTCATCGTCGCAGATACGGCGCATAAGACGCTCGGTGAGCACGCGGGTCTTGCCGCTGCCCGCGCCGGCGGACACCAGCACCGCGCCGCCGCAGGCATTTATCGCGGCCTGCTGCGAGGCAGTGGGTTTAAAATCAGCCATTGTCGTCACCCTCCTCCATCAGCGCCCACACCTTCTCCGCGGAAAGCTTGGGCATGTAACGGCAGCTTTCACCGTTTTCGCCGTCGGCAAAATGGCAGGCGGCCAGATAATCACAGTTCAGGCAGGCGTTCTCCTGCTGGCTCCGGTAAAACGGGTCGGCGGCTATGCTGCCCATTCTGAGCTGACGCGCCATCCCGGTCAGTTCCTTTTTTATATGCCGCCCGAGCAGGCCGAGACGCTCGGCGCCGGCGAGAGTGTTCGCCGACGGCTTTCCGGAGCGGAACCTGACGGGGATATACTTCTTGTCGCTCCCGTGCTCCCAGGCCTCGATAAGCTCGGCATCGTCGAGCACGAGGCCGCTGCGGCGCAGCTCCTTCATGCGCCGGCTCTCTATGCTGCCGTCGTCTGCATCGCGCGTCATGGGAAGGATGCGGCTGCGCGCCGGGACGTACATGACGCCTGCAGGGACGATCTCACAGTCATAGCGCCCGGCGCCGTTGGCCTCAAGCGCGAAGAGGTACAGCAGCATCTGCAGGCCCATGCCGTACCAGACATCGGACATGGAAAATTCCTTGCGGCCGGTCTTGTAGTCGACCACGCGGATATAGAGTTTACCGTCATGATACCAGCCGTCGACTCTGTCGGCGACGCCGGTGAGGGTAAGACTGTCCTCGCCGCCGCCGAGCTCGACGGGCGGGATATCGCCGGCTTTCGAGAAATCAAGTTCAAAATCCAGCGGCTCGAAGTCCGAGCGGCGAAGCTCGGCGGCCATATCCTCGACGACACGCCAGACATCGGCGCACAGGCGCCGGAACAGGTATACAAAGCGCGGACTCTTCTCCTGAAAGTCGTTGAGCTCCTCAGAGATATACTGTTCGGCGGCGCGGCAGGTCATCTCACGCAGAGATTTGTCGTCCACCGCGTCAAAGACGCCGAGCCGCTTGACCTCGCGCGGGGTTTTT